>JAEPNS010000026.1 GCA_017643325.1 Alphaproteobacteria bacterium
GGTGCCGATGGAGCAGATCGACGCCGACGCCGGCACGGTCGTCTACCGCGACCCCGACACGGGCGAGGCGGTCGAGACGCCGGTGACCGGCGGCGCCTGCAAGCTGCAGTGGAAGGCGGACTGGGCGATGCGCTGGGTGGCGCTCGAGGTCGACTACGAGATGTCCGGCAAGGACCTGATCGATTCGGTGAACCTGTCTGGCAGGATCGAGCGCATCCTCGGCGCCCGGCCGCCGGAGGGCCTGACCTACGAACTCTTCCTCGACGAGAACGGCGAGAAGATCTCCAAGTCGCGCGGCAACGGCCTGACCATCGAGGAGTGGCTGACCTACGGCCCGCCGGAGAGCCTGTCCCAGTTCATGTTCGCCAAGCCGAAGACCGCCAAGCGGCTGTTCTTCGACGTGATTCCCAAGTCGGTCGACGAGTACCTGTCGCACGTGCGCAGCTACCCCGACCAGGAGCCGGACAAGCAGATCGAGAACCCGGCCTGGCACATCCACGCCGGCGACGTGCCGCCGCCGGGCGCGGACGTGTCTTTCGGGCTGCTGCTGAACCTCGCGGGCGCGTGCAACTCCGAGGACCCGGGGGTGCTGTGGGGCTTCATCGCGCGCTACGCCGAGGGTGCGACGCCGGAGAACAGCCCGATGCTCGACCGGCTCGTCGGCCACGCCATCGCCTACTACCGGGACTTCGTGAAACCCAGCAAGGCCTACCGCGCGCCGACCGACGCCGAGCGCGCGGCGCTGGAGGACCTTGTGGCGCGCTTCGAGGCCATGCCCGCCGGTTCCGACGGCGCCGAGCTTCAGAACGAGGTGTATGCGGTGGGCAAGGACCACGAGTTCGAGCCGCTGCGCGACTGGTTCAAGGCGCTCTACGAGGTGCTGTTCGGCCAGAGCCAGGGCCCGCGCTTCGGCTCCTTCGCCGCCCTCTACGGCCGCGACGAGACGGTCGCTCTCATCCGCCGCGCGCTGGCCGGGGAAGACCTCAGCGCGGCCTGACCGGAACGGTTTCTAGCGCGAGTGCGCGAAATCCCAGTAGAGCTCGCGGGCGCGGCGGTAGACCGGGCCCGGCTGCAGCTTGCGGTCCTCGAAGCGCGTGACCGGCTGCACCTTGCCGTAGTTGCCGGAATTGAAGATCTCGTCGGCGTCCTCGACGTCGCGTACGGTGACGGTGCGCTCCTCGACGGCGATCCCGTCCGCGCGCATCAGGCCGATCAGCCGCTGGCGGGTGATCCCGTTCAGGAACGAGCCGTTCGGCACCGGCGTGATCGCCACGCCGTCCTTCACGATCCAGATGTTCGAGGTCGCGAACTCGGCCACATGGCCCAGCGCGTCGCACATGACCGGGTTCTGGAAACCCCGGTCGCGCGCGTCGATGATCGCGCGTGACGAATTCGGGTAATGGCAGGACGCCTTGGCGTCGGTCGGCGCGGTCTCGGGGCCGGGGCGGCGATACGGGCTCAGGCAGGCGCTGAACCCGTCGCCCGTGGGCATCGGCGCGTCGAAGACCGTGAGCACGAAACGCGTCGAGTCCGGGTCCGGCGCCAGCAACCCGAGGCCGGAATCGGCATAGAGCAGGGGCCGGATATAGACCTCGGCGTCCGGGCCGAAGCGGCGCACGCCATCCAGCGCGATCTCCATGATCTCGCCGGCGCTGAGCGGCGATTCCAGGTGCATCGCCCGGGCCGAGTTCACCACCCGCTCGCAGTGGCGGTCGAGGTCCGGGGTGACCCCCTCGAAGGCGCGCGCGCCGTCGAACGCGACCGAGCCCAGCCAGATGGCGTGGGACGTGGCACCGATCACCGGCACGTTGCCGTCGTGCCATTCGCCGTCGATGAAGGTTTTTGCCGCCACGGGGCGCTCCCGAAGAAAGACCGGTGCCGAGCATAGCGTCATCGCGTCACGCCCCGCGACCCCTTTGCCGCACCCCCTTTACCTGCGCGCGGGCCACGCACATATTCCGGCCATGGCGATCCTGAAAATAGCCCGCATGGGCCACCCGATCCTGCGCCAGCGCGCGTCCGAGGTTCCCGACCCGTCCGCGCCGGAGGTTGCGCGGCTGGTCGATGCGATGGTGGAGACAATGCACGACGCCGACGGCACCGGGCTCGCGGCACCGCAGGTCCACATGCCTTGGCGTATCCTCGTCTACTTCGTCGACGGCGGCCGCGCGGCCGAGGAAGACGGGGACGGCGAGGGCGGCGGCGAAGGGGTTCCGCTCACGGTGATGGTCAATCCGCAGGTCGAGCTGCTCGGCGAGGAGACCAATGTCGGCTTCGAGGCCTGCCTGTCCGTGCCCGGCATGGCCGGGCCGGTGCGGCGGCACGACCGGGTTCGCGTGACCTACCGCACGCTCGAGAACGAGGAAGTGACCCTTGAGGCCGAGGGCTTCCACGCCCGGGTGATCCAGCACGAATACGACCATCTGGACGGAATCCTCTATCCCGCGCGGATCGAGGACATGTCCCAGTTCGGCTTCGTCGAGGAACTCGGCAAGGCCCAGGCTGCGGCGGAGCCGGAGGCCGAGGCACAGGCCGGGGCGGCCGATGGCTGATACCCCGTTCATGTCCGAAGAGCGCGGGAAGATCCTGTCCGCCGTCCTCGGGCACGTCCCCTTCGAGGGCTGGACGGAGCGCGCGCTGCGCCTCGCCGCCGGGGAGGCCGGCCTCGATCCGGCGACGGCGGAGCTGGCGTTCCCGGGCGGCCCGGCGGACGCGATCGTGGCCTGGAGCGCGGTGAGCGACCTTGCGATGCTGGACGCCTATGCGGAGGCGAACCCCGATGACATGCGCTTCCGCGACCGGATCGCGTTCCTCGTGCGCGCGCGCATCGAGGCGGTTGCGGATCACCGCGAGGCGGTGCGCCGGGCCATCACCCACATGTCCCGTCCGCCCCACCTGCGCCGGGGCACCCGGGCGTTGTACCGCACCGTTGACGACATGTGGTACGCGGCCGGCGACCGGTCGACGGACTTCAGCTTCTACACCAAGCGCGCGACGCTGGCCGCGGTCTACACCTCGACGATGCTGTTCTGGCTCGACGACCGGTCCGAAGGGTCTGCCGAGACCTGGGCCTTCCTCGACCGGCGCATTGAAAACGTCATGCAGATCCCGAAGGTGCGCGAGAAGATCGGCGGTGCCGCGACGAACCTGCCCGACCCGCGGCGCTTTGCCCGCCTCGTCGCCGAACGCCTGCGCGAGGGCGGCGCGCTCTAGCCGGAAACGGGCTTCCCGAGAAAGTTCACATGTCCCATCTTGCGGCCGGGGCGCGTGTCCGCCTTGCCGTAGAGATGGAGCTTCGCGTTCGGCGTGGCGACATGTTCGCGCCAGTTCTCGATCTCGTCGCCGATCAGGTTCTTCATCACCGCGTCGCAGCGCCGGGACGGGTCGCCGAGCGGCAGGCCGCAGACCGCCCGGACGAGCTGCTCGAACTGGCCCGTCCGGCAGGCGTCCATGGTCCAGTGGCCGGAGTTGTGCGGACGGGGCGCGATCTCGTTGACCAGCACGCCGCCGTCGCCGGTCACGAACATCTCGATCGCCAGCAGCCCGACGACGTCCAGCGCCCCGGTCAGCCGGAGCGCGGCCTCGCGCGCGGCGTCGGCGGTCGCGGCAGGGATATCGGCCGGCGCGACGGTCTCGTCGAGGATGTGGTTGCGGTGCCGGTTCTCCACCGGAACATACGCCGCCGATCCTCCGTCGCGCCCGCGCGCGACGATCACCGACACCTCGCAGGCGAAATCCACGAAGCCCTCCAGGATGCCGCCGTCGGTCTCGGGGCCGGCGCCGCTGTCGGCCCATGCGGCGGCGAGATCGGTATCGGCCCGGATCGCGACCTGGCCCTTGCCGTCATAGCCGAACCGAACGGTCTTCAGGACCGACGGCGTGCCGATCTCGGCGACCGCCGTGCGCAGTTCCTCTGCCGAGGTCACCGCGCGGTAGGGCGCCGTCGCGATTCCCTGTTCGTTGGCGAAGTCCTTTTCGCGCAGCCGGTTCTGGGCCACCGCCTGGACGGCGGGCGCGGGATGGACGGGTGTGCGTTCGGCGATGCGTTCGAGGGTGGCGATGGGCACGTTCTCGAACTCGAGCGTCGCCACGTCGACCGCCGCCGCGAACGCATCCAGCGCCTCCGTGTCGTCGAATGCGGCCACGGTCGTTGCGGCGGCGACCTGCGCGGCCGGCTCGTCCGGGTTCTGGCAGAAAACATGGCAGCGATAGCCGAGATTTGCCGCGGCGAGCGCGGTCATGCGTCCGAGCTGGCCGCCGCCGAGGATGCCGATGGTGGCGCCCGGTGGCAGCGGGGCGTCAGCCATGGTCGCTGGGCGTCTCGGCCACGGCGTCGGTCTGGTTCCGCCGCCAGTCGTCCAGCGCCCCCGCGACGTTCGGGTCTTCCAGCGCGACCACCGCGGCGGCGAGAAGCGCGGCGTTGACGGCGCCCGCGCGGCCGATGGCCAGCGTGCCCACCGGGATTCCGGCCGGCATCTGGGCGATCGACAGCAGGCTGTCCATTCCCGACAGCGCCTTGCTCTCGACCGGCACGCCGAACACGGGCAGGGGGGTCATGGCGGCAGTCATGCCGGGCAGGTGCGCGGCGCCGCCGGCACCGGCCACGATCACCTTCAGGCCGCGGTCACGCGCGGTGTGGGCGTATTCGCGCATCCGTTCGGGAGTGCGGTGGGCCGAAACGATCCTCACCTCGTGGGCGACGCCCAGGGATTCCAGCGTTTCGGCGGCATGGCGCATGGTTTCCCAGTCGGACTGGCTGCCCATGATGATCCCGACGCGCGGTGTCTCTGCCATGTTCCTGCTCCCTGGCGCGGTTTGGCCCGGAAAAGCGGGGGATTATAGGTGCGGCGCGCGCCGTGGCAAGCGCGCCGGGCGGCGGCGGCCGGAAAAGCTTTGTTAACCATTGGCTTGCTAGGCTGGTGCCGCGTATTTTGGGGTCACCTACCGGGTGGCGCCCGACCTTTGTCGCCATGGGACCGAGTATGAAGATAGACCGCACCCGCCCGCAACCGACGGCCAACGTGGCCTCCGCGCGCGCCGCCCAGGCGGCGAGCCAGGCCTACGGCGCGGGCGATGCCGCCGCGGCGGCGCCCGTGCGTCCGTCCGGCGACGTCGCGACCATCGCCGGCCTGAGCGAGGCCGAGCTGACGCCGAAGGTGCGCCAGGCGCTCGACATGCTGATGAAAGAGGTCCAGCGGATGCGCGAGGAGCTCAGCCAGGCGCGCAACCGGATCAACTATCTCGAGAAGCTCGCCGACGAGGACACGCTGGTGCCGGTGGCAAACCGGCGCGCCTTCGTGCGCGAGATGAGCCGTATGATGGCCTATGCCGAGCGCTACGGCGCCGAGACGAGCGTGCTCTACTTCGACATCGACGGCTTCAAGGACATCAACGACGGCCACGGCCATGCGGCCGGCGACGCCGCGCTGCAGCATGTCGCGACCCTGCTGGCCGAGAACATCCGCGAATCCGATCTTGTGGGCCGCCTCGGCGGCGACGAGTTCGGCGTGATCCTTGCCCAGGCGGGCGGCGATTCCGCCCAGGAAAAGGCTGCATCGCTGTCCGCCCTGATCGAGGGAACGCCGTTCGTATGGGAGGGGCAGCAACTGCCGCTGGCCGTGTCTTTCGGCGCCCACACCTTCTCCGGCGGAGAGGATGCGGGCGAGGCCCTGCAGCGCGCCGACAAGGCGATGTACGAGCAGAAACAGCGCCGCGCCGGCGGCTGACCCCGGGAAACTCTTTTTCCGTCATGCCCGGGCTCGACCCGGGCATCCCTTCTCGAATGGTGCCGAGATGCCCGGATCAAGTCCGGGCATGACTTTGATTTGGAATTGCCGCACGCCTGCTAGGCGATGATGTCCGGCAGCAACTCGTTTTCGATCTTCAGAATCTGATCCTTCAGGTCCAGCTTGCGCTTCTTGAGGCGCTGGACCTGCAGGCTGTCGAACGGCGCCTCGTCGCTGATGCGCGCGATCACATCGTCGAGGTCACGGTGTTCGCTGCGCAGCTCGGCAAGCTTGCGCCGCATCATCTCCTGGCTCGCCTGTTCGTCGCCGCTCAACGAAATTCCCCCGGTGCCCGCATCGCGGAAGTATAGCAGCACCCGGCCGCCGCTGGCATCCGACGAAGGCATGGTTTGCGGCGGGTCCTGAATCGGCCTAGGCTTTGCGGGTCAGAAATGATGGGAAATCCGCTAGGGAGAAGACGCACGTGACGGCACAACCGAGAATCGACGAGTTGAAGCGCAGACACGCAAGCCTGGAGCAGGCCATCGAGGGTGAGGCGCATCGCCCGTCACCCGACGAAGCCGCAATCGCACAGATGAAAAAGCAGAAGCTCGCCCTCAAGGACGAGATCACGACCCTCGAGACCGGTTGACGGGGGTCGACCGGAACGGAAAAGCAAGGAGGCGACCACCGCGGTCGCCTCTTTTTGTTTTGCGCTACTGCGCCGCGCTGGCCAGCTCGACGGCCTGGTCGCGCAGCTTGAACTTCTGGATCTTGCCGGTGGAGGTTTTCGGCAGCGGGCCGAACACCACATGGCGCGGGCACTTGAAGTGCGCCAGGTTGTCCCGGCAGTGCTGGATGATGTCCTCTTCCGTCGCGTCCGCGCCCGGCTTCAGCTCGACAAACGCGCAGGGCGTCTCGCCCCATTTCTCGTCCGGCCACGCCACGACGCCGACGGCGGACACCGCCGGGTGCTTGTAGAGCGTGTCCTCGACCTCGATGGACGAGATGTTCTCGCCTCCGGAGATGATGATGTCCTTCGACCGGTCCTTCAGCTCGATGTAGCTGTCGGCATGCCACACGCCGAGGTCGCCGGTGTGGAACCAGCCGCCGGCAAACGCCTCGTCGGTGGCCTTCGGATTTTTGAGATAGCCCTTCATGGTGACGTTGCCGCGCGTGAAGACCTCGCCCAGCGTCTCGCCGTCCTGCGGCACCGGCTCCATGGTTTCGGGGTCGGCGACCATGAGATCTTCGAGGACTTCGTAGGGCACACCCTGGCGAGACTGCAGCCGGGCGCGCTCGTCGAGCGGCAGGTCGTCCCACTCGTCCTGCCAGGCGCAGATGATCGCCGGGCCGTAGATCTCGGTCAGGCCGTAGACATGGGTGACCCGGATTCCCTGTTCCGCCATGTTCGCGAGCACGGCGGCGGGTGGCGGCGCGGCGGCCGTCATGAACTCGACGTCCTGCTCGAACTCCCGCCGGTCCTCGTCGGCGGCATTCACGATCATCTGCATCACGATCGGCGCCCCGCAAAGGTGCGTGATGCCCCGGGTCGCGATCGCCTCGTAGATTGTGTCGCTGGCCACGTTGCGCAGGCACACGTTGGTGCCGCCCACGGCGGTCACGCCCCAGGTGAAGCACCACCCGTTGCAGTGGAACATCGGCAGCGTCCACAGGTAGACCGGCCCGCCGGTCGCACCCCAGGTAAACACGTTGCCGATGGCGTTCAGGTAGGCGCCGCGGTGGTGGAACACGACGCCCTTGGGGTTGCCGGTGGTGCCCGACGTGTAGTTGAGCGCGATGGCGTCCCACTCGTCGGCGGGCAGGGACCAGTCGAATTCGGGATCGCCGGTGGCGATGAATTCCTCATACTCCATCTCGCCGAGCCGCTCGCCGCCCGGGCCCTCCGGGTCGTCGACATCGATCACGATCGGGTCTGCCTCGCAGATCTCGAGCGCCTCCTTGATGATCGGCGCGAACTCGGTGTCCGTGAGAAGCACCTTGGCCTCGCCGTGGTCGAGGATGAAGGCGATCGCCTTGGCGTCGAGGCGGTAGTTGAGCGCGTTGATCACGCCGCCGGTCATGGGGATGCCGAAATGCGCCTCGAGCATCGCCGGGATGTTCGGGAGCATGCAGGCGACGCAGTCGCCCTTGCCGATCCCGCGCTGGGCGAGCGCGGAGGCAAGCCGGCGCGTGCGCGCGTAGAATTCCGCATAGGTATGGCTCGTATCGCCGTGCACGACGGCGGCCCGGTCGGGATAGACCGTGGCCGAGCGCCGGATGAAGCTCAGGGGCGACAGCGGCACATAGTTGGCCGCGTTCTTGTCCAGGTGGGTGTCGAAATGGTTTGCCATCATATCCTCCCGCCGCGCGCTGTCCCGCGCGTCAGCTCTTGAAAAGCGCGTCGGCGTCGCCGCGCAGCGCTTCCCGGCTCTTGATTTCGGCTTCGGCCCGCGCGATCTCGGCCTGCGCGTGGGCGATATACTCCTTCAGTTCCTCGAGGGACAGGGCCTCGACGTTCATCTCGTCGAATCCGTCCTTGTGTCCCTTGAATGAGGGGTCCAGGTCGTCGTCCAGGCTCATGTCGCGCTCCCCGCCGCACTGCCGGCTTGTCGTTGTGCGGCAAGTTTGGCGCGCCTAGATTGCCCCCGCAACTGTTCCAAAGTTCGAGACGCGGCGATCGCGCCGGAAGAGGGGTCGAGATGTCACTGCCGGAAACCATGCGGGCGATTGAAATTTCGGAGCCGGGCGAGGCGGATGTCCTGGCCGTCGGCACGCGTCCGGTGCCGGAGCCGGGCGAAGGCGAGATCCTGGTGCGTGTCGCCGCGGCGGGCGTGAACCGCCCGGACGTGGCCCAGCGCAAGGGCGTCTATCCGCCGCCGCCGGGCGCGTCGGACATCCCGGGGCTGGAAATCGCGGGCGAGGTCGCTGCGCTCGGCGCGGGCGTGGGTGAATACGCGGTCGGGGACGAGGTCTGCGCGCTGGTGGCGGGCGGCGGCTATGCCGAATACTGCGTGGCGCCGGTGCCCCAGGTCCTGCCGGTGCCCGCGGGCATGGACATGGTGTCCGCGGCGGGGATTCCCGAGACCTTCTTCACGGTGTGGAGCAACATCTTCGATCGCGCGGGCTTCGCGCCGGGCGAGAGCGTCCTCATCCATGGCGGCTCGAGCGGCATCGGCACCACGGCGATCCAGCTCTGCAGGGCGCTCGGTGCGGCGGCGATCTACACCACGGTCGGCAGCGCGGAAAAGGCGGCGTTCTGCGAGAAGCTCGGCGCCACGATGGCCATCGACTACAAGACCCAGTCCTTCGATGAGGAGATCAAGGCCCGCACCGACGACAACGGCGTCGACGTGATTCTCGACATGGTGGGCGGTGAGTATCTCGGACGGAATATTTCGGTCATGAAGCCCGACGGCCGCCTGGTGCAGATTGCCCTGATGGGCGGGGCGAAGGCGGAAATCAATCTGGGACGGGTGATGATGAACCGCCTGACGGTCACCGGGTCCACGCTGCGGGCCCGCTCGGTGTCCTTCAAGGGCGAGATCGCGGCGGCGCTGCGCGAGAAGGTCTGGCCGATGCTGGAATCCGGCGATGTTGCGCCTGTCATCCACCGGACCTTCCCGCTCGAGGAAGCCGCCGCGGCCCACGCACTCATGGAAGAGAGCAGCCACATCGGCAAGATCATCCTGACGACCGGATGATCGCGCTTTGCAATTGCCGCAAGTGGCGCATATATAAGGGCGAATTCCCACAGGAATGACGAATGAGGCCGGTTGGCTCGCGCGGGTGCGCGGCGGACCGGCGAAAGGAGAACCCATGGCACCACCCCTGATGCCGAAAGCGACGGCAGTCTGGCTCGTCGAGAACACCGCGCTGTCCTTCGCACAGATCGCCGATTTCACCGGCCTGCATATGCTGGAAGTCCAGGGCATCGCCGACGGCGAGGTCGGCGTCGGCATGCGCGGGCTCGACCCGGTCGCGAACGGCCAGCTCGACAACGAGGAGATCGAGAAGGCCCAGGCCGACCCGGCCTACCGCATGAAGGTCAAGGAATCCGACAATCCCGCGCCGGTGAAGCGCACCAAGGGGCCGCGTTACGTGCCGGTCTCCAAGCGCCAGGACAAGCCGGACGGGATCGCCTACCTGATCCGCTACTACCCGGAACTCAGCGACGCGCAGATCGGCAAGCTCATCGGCACCACCAAGCCCACGATCACGGCGATCCGCGACCGGACCCACTGGAACTCGTCGCAGATCCAGCCGCGCGATCCGGTCACCATCGGCCTGTGCCGACAGGTGGACCTGGACGAGGCCGTGGAGAAGGCGCGCAAGGCGGGCCGCAAGCCGGCCGACGACGACCGCCGGCCGATCAGCGCTGACCTGGTGCCCGAGAGCGAGCCGGAACCCGCAGCGGCAAACCGCATCCCCGACTGGATGGCCGATGTGCGCATTGGTGGCGGCGGCAATCAGGGCGACAACTAGGCCGCACCGCCTCGTCGCTGCGATCCACGCAACGACGACATACACGCCCACGTCATGCCCGGATCAAGCCCGGGCATGACAACTCGTGGTGTTGCAGCAAAAACGCCCTCCCAAGCATCCTTCGAGACGCCGCCTTCGGCGGCTCCTCAGGATGAGGGTCTTGGGAACAACATGGACCTCATCCTGAGGAGCATCGTGCAGCGGTGCGTCTCGAAGGATGCTTGGGAGAGTCCTTGTTTCGTATTTTTCCGGTTCAGCGAGACTGAAATAATGCATTGAAACCATGGAATATTTTTGAATCAGGGCCCGATCCACGGGCCCCGTTTTTGTTTTCCGGCGCGCCGTTAACCATTTTTTAGCTTCCCGCGGCGACACTGTGCGTGATGGCTCCTCCCATAGATCCATCTCGGATCTCACGCAGATCCTCTTGATTCCTCCCTGTTTTGACTTTCGCCGCTCCGGTGTCCCCCCTTCCGGAGCGGCTTTTCTTTTGCGATTTCCGGCGCGGCCCGGTTCATGACCGGGAACGGTTGCGATAAGTTCCCCGCTCTCCTCGACGGTTCGGGCTTTGCAACATGATCGATCCGAAACACCTGAAATTCTCGACGCTGAGCCTGCACGCGGGCCAGCATCCGGATCCGGTGACCGGCGCGCGCGCCGCCCCGATCTACCAGACGACATCCTACGTCTTCCCGGACGTCGACCACGCGGCCAGCCTGTTCAACCTCGAGCGGGCCGGGCACATCTATTCGCGCATTTCCAACCCGACGGTCGCGGTCTTCGAGGAGCGCATGGCGGCGCTGGAGGGCGGGGTCGGAGCCATTGCGACGGCGAGCGGCCAGGCCGCCATGTCGCTCGCGGTCATGACGCTGATGGATGCCGGCGGCCATATCGTCGCGTCGCGCAATATCTACGGCGGCACCCACAACCTGTTCCAGCACACCCTGCCGCGGTTCGGGATCACCACCACGCTCGTCGACCCCCGCGACCCGGATGCCTTTGCGGACGCGATCCGCGACGAGACACGGCTGGTCTTTGCCGAGACCATCGGCAACCCGGGGCTCGAGGTGCTCGATATTCCCGCGGTGGCGCGCGTCGCCCATGACGCGGGCCTGCCGCTGCTGGTCGATTCGACCTTTTCGTCGCCGGCCCTGCTCCGGCCCTTCGAGCACGGGGCGGATCTCATCATGCATTCCGCGACCAAGTGGATCGGCGGGCACGGCGTCGCGATCGGCGGCGTGCTGGTGGACGGCGGAAGTTTCGACTGGGAGAGCTCCGGAAAGTTCCCGGCGATGACCGAGCCCTACGCGGGCTACCACGGTCTCGATTTCGCGGAGGAGTTCGGGCCGGCGGCCTTCATCATGCGCGCGCGGGCCGAGGGGCTGCGGGACTTCGGGGCCTGCATGGCGCCCCAGACGGCCTTCTACCTGCTGCAGGGGCTGGAGACGCTCCCCATGCGCATGGCGCGCCACGTGGCGAACGCGCAAGCGGTGGCGGAATTCCTGGAAGGGGCGGACGAGGTCGGCTGGGTGACCTATCCGGGACTCGCGAGCCATCCGGACCACGACCTCGCGTCGCGGCTGCTGCCGGACGGCGCCGGAGCCATCGTCACCTTCGGCGTCAAGCCGGGCACCGGGGGTCCGCGCGCGGCGGGCGCGAAGTTCATCGAGGCGCTGGAGCTGTTTTCGCATCTCGCCAATGTGGGCGACGCGAAATCGCTGGTCATTCATCCTGCGAGCACGACCCACCAGCAGATGAGTGCAGAGGATCTCGAGGCGTCGGGTGTCGGCGAGGACATGGTGCGCCTCGCCGTGGGGCTTGAGGACGCGGGCGACATCATCGCCGACCTCAGGCAGGCGCTGCGCGCCTCGCAGAAATAGGGACCGGGTCGATGGAACTGCAGGTCGACGGCCGCAAGGTGTTCGCGCATACGGGCGGGCAGCCCTTCAGCCCGGAGAAACCGGCGCTGGTATTCATCCACGGCGCGGGCAATGACCATACCTACTGGGGGATGCAGGCGCGTTTCTTTGCACACCACGGCTTCTCGGTGCTGATCCCGGACCTGCCGGGCCACGGCCGTTCGGAAGGCGAGGCGCCGGAGACCATCAACGACTATGCGGGCTGGATCTGGCGGTTTGCCGACGCGGCAGGGGCGGACAAGGCCGTGCTGGTAGGCCATTCCATGGGCTCGCTCATCGCGCTGGCGGCGGCGGCGCGGGAGCCCGGGCGCATGCTCGCGCTGGTGCTGGCCGGACCGTCCGACCATATGCAGGTGCACCCGGACCTGCTCGCGGCCACGGCTGCCAACGATCCCGCGGCGTGGGAGCTCATCACCGACTGGGGCTTCGGCAAGCCCGCCCACAAGGGCGGCCACCAGGCCCCCGGGCTGTGGCTGCGCGGGGGCGGCCGCGCGCTGCTCGCGTCGGGCCCGCCCGATACGCTGGGGCGCGGCATGGCGGCGTGCAATGCCTGGGAGGGCGCGCTCGACGCCGCGGCGAACGTGACCTGTCCGACGCTGTTCCTGCTCGGCGCCGCCGACCGCATGACCCCGCCGCGCGCCTCGAAGGGCCTGCAGGCCGCGATCGGCGGCGCGCGGGTCGAGGTCCTGCCGGCGACCGGTCACATGATGACCGTCGAGCGGCCCAACGAATCCATCGACATCATCCACGAGTTTTTGCGCGAGGCCGTATGAGTGACAACAAGGTGAGCGACAAGAAGAGCGAGCGCGAGGAGCGCCGCGAGAACTACCCGCATTTCCTGAAGGTGCCGACGCGCTGGATGGACAACGACGTCTACGGCCATGTGAACAACGTGACCTATTATTCGTACTTCGACACGGCGGTGAACGAGTTCCTGATGCGCTTCACCGGCCTCGACTACCGCAAGAAAGAGCCGGTAGGCATGGTCGTCGAGACCGGCTGCCGCTTCCATTCCGAGATCGCCTTCCCGGACGTGCTCGACGTGGGCGTGCGCGTGCGCCGGATGGGCAACTCGTCGGTCACCTACGAGATCGGCATCTTCAAGGAAGGCGCGGACAACGTGTCGGCCACCGGCCACTTCGTCCACGTCTACGTCCGCCCGGGTGAGATGAGGCCGATCCCGGTCCCGGACCATGTCCGCGACGGGCTGGCGCCGCTGGTTGTGAGCTGAGCCCGATCACCACAGCCGTTCGGTTGCGATCTCCGCGCCGCGGACCAGCGACTTGAACTTCTCGACCGCGATGTCCGGGTCGACCTTGCCGATGCCGGCGAAGGTCGCGAAGCCGCAGTCGGCGCCCGCGATCACCCGCTCGCGGCCCACGACGTTGGCGTAGTTGCAGATCCGGTCGGCGACGACACCGGGGTGCTCGATGTAGTTGGTCACGCTGTCGATGACGCCGGGCATGATGATCTTGTCGTCGGGCAGCTTCTTCGTCTCGAACACCCGCCACTCGTGGCTGTGGCGCGGGTTGGAGGATTCCACCAGCAGGCCCTGCGGCTTGGCCTTCATCAGCACGTCGAAGATGGTCTCGAACGGCACGTCGAGATGGTGCGGGCCCTCGTAGTTGCCCCAGCAGATGTGCATGCGCACCCGGTCGGCGGGGACGTTCTCCAGCGCCGCGTTGAGCGCCTCGATCTGCATCTCGGCATGCTTGAGGAAGTCCGCGTCCGACAGCTCGCGGTACTCGGTGTGGCGGCCCATGGCGAGGTCCGGGCAGTCGATCTGCAGGACGAAGCCCGCGTTCACGATCGCCTCGTATTCCTCCTTCATCACCTTCGACAGCGCGTCCAGATAGGCGTCGTCGTCCGGGTAGTACTCGTTGGTCTGGAAGACGGTGATGACGCCGGGCGAGGCGGCGTTCATGAAGAACTCGCTCGCGTCGCTGCCGTCGGCGGCTGCGGTCAGGTTCTCCAGGTCCTTGCGCAGCGGCTCGCGGTCCCGGATCACCACCTCGCCGGTGCAGCAGGGCCGGTTGAGCCGGCGCGTGTCGGCCATGCGCGCCAGCATCTTGCGGTACCCGGGAAAGCCCGACAGGTCGTCGAAGCGCACCGACGGGCTCTCGCCCGAAAAGCCGTCCAGGCGCTGCTGGATGTAGGTCGCGTAGCCGGTCTTGCTCATCTCGCCGTCGTTGACGATGTCGAGCCCCCACTCGCGCTGCAGCGCGACCACGTCGGCGACGGCCTTGGTGACTTCCCGGTCGAACTCCTCGGGATCGTAGGGCTCGGAGAACTCGACCTTGTAGAGCAGGCCCTCGAGGACCTCGGGGCGCGGCAGGCTGCCGACATGGGTCGTCAGGATGCGGTCGGTGCTGGTTTTCATGAACGGACTCCCGGCGGGCGTTGTCTTGTTGTTGGGCCCGTTTATACACGTCTGCCGGTCACGAAAAAGGCCCGCCGTCGCCGGCGGGCCTTTCGTGCGTCGAAGCGGGGAAGAGGCGTCAGGCCGCCTTCTTCTCGTGCTCGATCGTGGCGGGGCCTTCGCCGGCGCCGATCGCGATCTTGCGCGGCTTCAGTTCCTCGGGAACCTCACGCTTCAGCTCGATCACGAGCAGGCCGTTCTCCAGGCTCGCGTTGGTGACGTTCACATGGTCGGCGAGCTCGAACTGCCGCTGGAACGCCCGCGTCGCGATGCCACGATGCAGGTACTTGGACTCGGCGTCGGCCTTGTCCTGCTCACCGGTGACGATCAGCGTGTTGTTGTTCTGGGTGATGTCCAGGTCGTCCTGGTCGAAGCCGGCCACCGCCATGGTGACGCGGTACTGGTCGTCGTCGAGCTTCTCGATGTTGTAGGGCGGGTAGGACGGCGCCTCGTTCTTGAAGGCGCTGTCGATCAGCCGGCCCATGCGGTCGAAACCGACGGTCGAGCGGAACAGGGGGGTCAGGTCAAGATCATAGGTACGCATTTCACGTGTTCTCCTTGTTGAGCAACTGTGACGTCGGCGCGTCCCGCCGGATTTGGCCGGGAGTTGCCGGGTTTCGCGTTCCGGGACCCGTTTTGGCATCCCTCGCGATGACTTCCAGATGGGGATTGTCCGCGCCGTTTCAAGGCGTTATGGCGCGGTTGCCATGCCGAAACCGCATGCTTTCAAACAATCGCCATGCAGGAATCGAAACGGGCGCCGAAACGGCGCCCGCAGGAAAAAAATGACCGGGAAACCGGGGCTACTTGATGCCCAGGCCCTCGTAGCGCTTGTTGAACTTGGCGACCTGGCCGCCCGTGTCCACCAGGCGGTGCTGGCCGGTCCAGGCGGGATGTGTCTTCGGGTAGATGTCGAGGCGCAGCGTGTCGCCCGGCTCGCCATAGGTCGAGCGGGTCGTGTATTCGCTGCCGTCCGTCATCAACACGGTGATCTCGTGGTAATCGGGATGAATATCTTTTTTCATTTCAATTGCTCCGGCTTCGGACGGCGGGGTTATAGCCAAGGGTTCCGGGGACCGCAAGGGCCGTCACGCGGCCGTGATTCCGCTCTGTTGGCGGCGTGGGCCGGGACTGCTAAACCGTTTGTCTCGCCATGGCACGAAAATCCAAATCCGCGATCCCCGAAGACGACGGCAGCCGCCCGCCCAAGCGCGATCTCGGCGAGCTGCGGCGCCTCGGCCGCTTCCTGAAGCCCTACCGCCCGGCGGTCGCCGGCGCGATGGTCGCGCTGACGGTCGCGGCCGCGACGGTGCTGGCCATCGGGCAGGGGGTCCGCCGCCTCGTCGACGACGGTTTCGCGGCCGGCGATATCGGCCTGCTGAACGATGCCCTCGTGGCGCTGCTGGTCGTGGTGGTCGTCCTCGCCGCGTCGACCTACGCCCGCTTCTTCTTCGTGTCGTGGCTGGGCGAGCGGGTGATGGCCGACGTGCGCAAAGCCGTCTTCGACCACACGTTGCGGCTCGACCCCGGCTTCTACGAGACCATGAAGATCGGCGAGGTGATGTCGCGGCTGACCGCCGACACGACCCTGATCCAGACCGTCGTCGGAACGTCGGCCTCCATGGCGCTGCGCAATGTCCTGCTGGTGCTCGGCGGGACGGTGATGCTCGCCGTGACGAGCCCGCAGCTCACGCTGCTGGTGCTCCTCGTGGTGCCGGTGGTGCTGGTGCCGATCCTGGTCTTCGGCCGGCGGGTGCGCCGGCTCAGCCGCGAGAGCCAGGACCGGCTCGCCGATGTCGGCTCCTATGTCGACGAGTCCATCGCCAACATCCGCACCGTCCAGGCCTTCGGCCACGAGGCCGAAGACCGGCGCCGCTTCTCCGGGCGCGTCGAGGACACCTTCGCGACCTCCGTGCGCCGCATCCGCGCGCGCGCCGCGCTGACGGCGGTGGTGATCCTGCTGGTGTTCGGCGCGATCGGGGTGATCCTGTGGATGGGCGGGCGCCAGGTCATCACCGGCGGGATCACGCCGGGCGACCTGTCGGCCTTCATCTTCTACGCCGTGGTCGTCGCCAGCTCGGTCGGCGCGATCTCGGAAGTGATCGGCGACCTGCAGCGCGCCGCCGGCGCGACCGAGCGCCTGTTCGAGCTCATGGACATGGAGCCCAACATCGCGCCACCCGCCGCGCCGCGCGCCCTGCCGGCGAACCCGGAAGGCCGGGTGACGCTCGATGCGGTGACCTTCCGCTACCCCTCGCGCCCGGAGACCGCAGCGCTGAAGGACTTCTCGATCGACGTCGCGCCGGGCGAAACCGTCGCGCTCGTCGGCCCCTC
>JAEPNS010000270.1 GCA_017643325.1 Alphaproteobacteria bacterium
GTCCGGAACGTCCGGTGCGGCGATGCGTTCCGTCGGCGGGAGCAGCGCGATACCGACCAGCGTCAGGCAGCCCGCGACGCCCAGCGTCCAGTAGATCCAGGCGAACTCGCCGGTGCGTTCCAGCACCAGCGCGATGAACTGGATCGCCAGCGGCGCGGAGCCGAGCGCCAGCACGTAGCGCACGCCGAAGATCAGGCCGTGGTGGCGCTCGGGCGTGTAGCGCGCGAACAGCAGCGCCTCGGCGGGGATCGCGCTGGTGCCGGCCATGGTGATCATGAACACCGCGAAGACGAGGAACGGCCCGCCCGCCGTCGCCGCAAACCACAGCATCGGCATGTGGACGACCCACGCGAGCAGATAGGCGCGCTTCCAGTCCCAACGGTCCGCGGCCCAGCCGCCGACGAGCTGGCCCAGTCCGGCGAGGATATAGACCGCGAACACCACCGCCCCGATCCCGAAGGTGGATCCCCCGAGCAGGTCGTCGAGACGGGCCTCGAACATCTTCGGCATCACAGCCTGGGTCGACTGGTAGACCAGCCCGCCCACGAAGCCGGTGCCGAGGATCAGGAACGCGCCGCGCAGCATGCCCGCCCGCCCCGGCCCGGGATCGCCGTCGGCGCGCATGTTGCCCGGCTCCGCGATCCGGCCCCGCGCGATCAGCGCGAACATCAGGACGCCCACCGCAAGGCTGACCGCGCCCGGCACGAAGAATGCCGCGCGCCAGTCCACGAAATCGATCAGCGTGCCCGCCGTCAGCGCGGCGAAGGCGACGCCCATGCCGCCGAACAGGCCGTTGACCGCGAGCCCCTTGCCCGGGTTGCGCCGCGCGAGGCGCATCACCCAGGGAATACCGACGGGGTGGTAGATCGCCGCGAACAGGCCGACGGCCGCCAGCGCGAGGACCATGCTCGACGGGCCGTCCATGAAGCCGGCCACGATGCTGGCCGCGCCCATGCCGACGAAACTCACCGCGATCATGCCGCCGCGCGTCCAGCGGTCGGCCAGCCAGCCCATGGGGATCGCCGCCACGCCGATCAGCAGCGCCGCCGGGGTCCACAGGGCGATCAGGTCGGGGTACGGCAGGTCCCAGACCCGCTCCAGCGCCAGCACGATGGTGAAGAAATACGCCGCGAACATGTGCATCGCGCCGTGGGCGGCGGCGGCGAAGACCAGCGCGTTGGTCTCGGGCGTGAAGGCAGGCGCAAACGCGGAGGCCGGTGTGAAAGGCCGCACGGTCAGTCCCCCGCCCCTGCCGTCTCGTCCGCGATCCAGGCGAAATAATCGGCATTGCCCTGTTCGAGCGGGATCTCCACCACGCAGGGCACGTCGAAGCTGTGCAGCGCCTTCACCCGTGCCGTGAGATCGGCGATGAGGCCGCGTCGCGTCTTGAGGATGAGGACGACCTCGTTGGCCTCCTCCACCATGCCCTCCCAGCGATAGACCGAGCGCATGCCGTCGATGATGTTGGCGCAGGCGGCGAGCTGTTCCTCCACCACGGCCCGGCCGATCTCGTGCGCCTGTTCCACTGACCCGCAGGTCACGTAGAGCATGCTGGCGGCGGGCTTGTTTGAGGCGGCGTCGGACATTCGGGGCGTAACGTGTTGAGACTCTTGGCGTTGGGCCCATACTACACTACGATCCGGCGTGCCGGAGACATGATGTTATCGGGACCCACCGGCGCGGAATTCGAAGGGGGCGGCATGGCAGTCGGCAAGAGACGCATCGCGGAGACCAACGTCGTGGCGCTGCAGCCCCACCGCCGTCGCGCGGACCGGAAACCACGCACGGGCGGCCCCCTTTCAGACGCCCAGCGGGACTGGCTGCTGCGCGGCCTCGAGCAGCCGGGCGGGAAACTTCCCCTGTTCGACCGCGACGGCCAGAAGATCAGCGAACGCACCATCAAGTCCTGCATCCGCCACGGCTACGCCGAGCCCTGGTTCGAGAACCCGATCAAGCCGGACTGGCTGGTCTGCAAGCTCACGGACAAGGGCCGCCTCGCGCTCGACGAAACGCGCTGACGTGACACGGACTAACGCGATCGGGGCCCTGGCGCTCGTCACTGTGTACCTGGCGACCACCGCCGCGCAGGCCCAGGCGCCACAGCAGGCGGGGGTTGCGGCTGCCGTGCGCGGCGACGTGCTGCTGGCCGCCGCCACCGCGCGGCTGGACCGCGACGTGGTCGGGAAGAACGTCACGAGCGGCGACCAGATCTTCCTCGGCGACATGATCGAGTCCGGCCCCGACAGCGGGCTGCAGATCATGCTGCTGGACGAGACGGTCTTCACCATCGGCCCGTCGGCCGCGATGACCATCGACACCTTCGTCTATGACCCGGCATCGGGCGCGGGCGAGGTCACCACCCAGGTGCTCAAGGGCGCGTTCCGCTTCGTCTCCGGCAAGGTCGCGAAAAACGAACCCAGCAAGATGAACGTGAAGACCCCGGTCGGCACCATCGGCATTCGCGGCACCTCGGCGGCCGGCGTGATCACGCCGGTCGACCCGAACACGCCGGGCGGCCCCGTCACCGGGACCTTTGTCCTGCTCGGGCCGGGCGCCGGCAACAACGCGGGCGAGGCCGCGGGGCGCATCCTCGTGACCAACGGGGACACGACGGTCGAGATCAGCCGCTCCGGCTTCGGTACGATCGTCGCAGGCCCGACCCTGCCGCCGGGGACCCCGGTGCGAATCGACCCGGCCATCGTCGCAGCGCTGACCGGCGGTCTCGGGACCGACGGCAGCGCCCGCCCGCAGCAGAACAACAACGGCCGGGGCGGCGGTGGACAGGGCGGCGGTGGACAGGGCGGCGGGCCCGGACAGGGCCAGGGCGGCGGGCAACAGCAGGCGCAGGGCGGCACGGGCACGCAGCAGGTTGGCGGAGGCGGCACGGTCGGCGGGAGCTCGCAGACGATCCTGCAGGGCAGTGGCCAGTCGATCGGCGGGTCGATCGGAACGGCGCTCAACCAGTTCACCGCCCAGAATTTCCAGCAGGACCAGCAGCAGGCCTCGGTGGAGGCCACCGAAAACTCGCAGACCTTCGCCGACGGGATCACGACCCTCGCCGACCTGAAGTCCCTGTCATCCGGCGTCTTCGTCTACCCGTCGCAGACGTTCGCAATGGACGGTCCGGGCCTGTCCGCGACCTACACGATCAACTACACGGTCGACTTCGGGAACCAGTCCACGAGCGGCAACGTCCAGATCTCGACCGGGACCGGCTTCGCAGGCGGTGTGGCCAACTTCCCGCTGATCACCAACCTGTTCAATCTCAACGGCACCGAGGCCTTCAACACCGAGTCCGGCGTGATCACGGCCGGCAACGTGGTCAGCGGCACGATCCCGGGTGCGAATTCCGGCGGGTCGAACTCGATCACGGTCGACTACGACCTGTCCAACTCGGATGGCGCGCTTGCCAAGGTATTCAGCCACGGCGTGATCTACTCCGAGAACGGCGGCACTCCCGCCCTCGGGGCCGGACACACCAGCCGGTAGGCTTTACTCCAACCCCCACAGGGCTTTCGACATGGGCAAATTCGGTATCGGCCAGAGCGTCCGGCGCGAGGAGGACCCGCGCCTTCTCACGGGACGCGGCTATTTCGTCAACGACGTGAACCTTCCCCGCCAGGCGCATGTCCACATCCTGCGCTCGCCCTACGCCCACGCCGACATCCGCTCGATCGACACCAGCGCCGCCGAGGCCGCGCCGGGCGTGGTGGCCGTGTTCACCGGCGAGGACGTGGCGGCGGACAATCTCGGTGTGCCCGGCATGCCCGCCAAGTGGCTGCGCCCGGACGGCGAACCGATGAAGTACCGTCCCCAGCCGCCGCTCGCCGTCGGGCGGGTGCGCTATGTCGGCGACCCGGTCGCGATGGTCATCGCCGAGACCCTGAACCAGGCGCGCGACGCGGCCGAACTGATCGACGTCGACTTCGACGTCCTGCCGTCGATCACCGACACGGCGCAGACGGTGGAGGACGGCGCTCCGCGGGTCTGGGACGACTATCCCGACAACATCGCCGGCCTGTTCCAGAAGGGCGATGCGGACGCAGCGGAGGCCGCGATCTCCGGCGCCGCGCATGTGGTGAAGCGCCGCTTCGTCATCAGCCGCGTGTTCGCGAACTACATGGAGCCGCGCGGCGCCATCGCGGAATACGACCCCCGCGAGGACCGCTATACGCTCTATGCCGACGTCCAGTACCCGCACCGGGTGCGGCAGTTGCTGGCCGAAAAGATCTTCCGGATCCCGGAGCAGAACGTCCGCGTCATCTCGCGCGACGTCGGCGGCGGGTTCGGCACCAAGGGCTGGCAGTATGCCGAGCACCGGCTGACGCTCTGGGCCGCGCGCAAGGTCGGACGGCCGGTCAAGTGGGGCGCGGACCGCAGCGAGGCGATCCAGGGCGACGAACACGGCCGCGACAACGTCACGGACGCCGAGCTCGCGTTCGACGCCGACGGAAAGATCGTCGGCCTGCGGGTCAGGACCATCGCCAACATCGGCGCCTACCTGTCGGCAATCCGCAACCTGCTGTCGGTGTTCTCCAACGTGGGCACGCTGATCGGGGTGTACGACATCCCCGCCGCCCATGTGGCCGTCACCTGCGTACATTCCAACACCAGCCCGACCGCGCCCTATCGCGGTGCGGGGCGCCCGGAAGCGACCTATGTGATCGAGCGGATGCTCGACGAGGCCGCGCGGGAACTGGACATCGACCCCGCCGAGCTGCGCGTGCGCAACATGATCGCGTCCGACGCGATGCCGGTGACGACGGCGCTGGGTCTCAACTACGACTGCGGCGCGTTTAC
>JAEPNS010000271.1 GCA_017643325.1 Alphaproteobacteria bacterium
CCTTCGTCAACCGCGACGGCCAGTCGACGCTGAAGCTCGGCCAGGCGCGAGGCGTTGCGCTGCTGGTCCCGGCTGTGGCCGGAATCCCGGTCGCTGAATACGCGGCCAACACGGTCAAGAAATCCATCGTTGGCTACGGCCACGCGGACAAGACGCAGATGATGCACATGATCGGAGTGTTGCTGCCCGGCGCACCGGTGGAGTCACCCGACGCTGCGGACGCGCTCGCCATCGCGATCTGCCACGCGCACCACGTCTCGGCCAGGCGACTGGTGGAGGCGGCGCAATGATCGCGCGGCTGAAGGGTATCCTCGACGAGGTCGGCGCCGACTGGATCGTGATCGACGTGTCGGGTGTCGGCTACATGGTCTATTGCCCGGGGCGAGTGATCGCGAACCTCCCCGCGACGGGATCGCCGGTCTCGCTCCATATCGAGACCCACGTCCGCGAGGACCATATCCACCTCTACGGATTTTCCTCCGCACGCGAGCGCGAATGCTTCCGGATGCTGACGACGGTGCAGGGGGTCGGCGCGAAAGTGGGCCTGGCGATTCTGGGTACGCTGACGGTGGACGAACTGACCACGGCGATCGTCGCGCAGGACAAGGCGATGCTTTCGCGGCCCGACGGGGTCGGCCCGCGCCTTGCCGCGCGGCTGATGACCGAACTCAAGGACAAGATTGTCTCGCTGGGCGGCGAGTTCGCGCCCGGCGCTCGGCCGGCCGCCGCGAATGACGCCGGAGCCGGGGTCCCGTCAGCCGGGGCAAGCGAGGGCGTGACCGCCGATGCGGTGTCCGCGCTGGTCAATCTCGGCTATGGCCGGGCCGAGGCGTTCGGCGCCGTAAGCCGAGCGGTGCAGGACGGCGGACCCGAAGACGACCTGAACGCACTTATTCCGGCCGCGCTCAAGGAGCTGGCGCAGTGAGCGATCCGGCGGCGCAGGACGGCGACCCGCGGATCGTCGATGCCGCCGCCCAGGGCGACGACCGGGTCGATGTGGCGCTGCGGCCCGAGGCGCTCGATGCGTTCATCGGCCAGCCGTCCGTGCGTGAGAACCTCGCTGTTTTCATTGCCGCCGCGCGCGCGCGCGGAGAGGCGATCGACCATGTGCTGTTTCATGGCCCGCCCGGGCTGGGCAAGACAACGCTTGCGCGGATCGTCGCGCAGGAGCTTGGCGTCGGCTTCCGCGCAACCTCAGGCCCGGTGATCACCAAGGCGGGCGATCTGGCGGCTGTGCTGACGAACCTGCAGCCGCGCGATGTGCTCTTTGTCGACGAGATCCACAGGCTGAACCCGGCGGTCGAGGAAGTGCTCTACCCGGCGATGGAGGACGGCGAACTCGACCTCATCATCGGGGAAGGACCCGCGGCGCGCTCGGTGCGCATCGAATTGCCGCCGTTTACGCTGGTCGGTGCGACGACGCGCCTCGGCCTGCTGACCACGCCGCTGCGTGAACGTTTCGGAATCAACCTGCGCCTCGAATTCTATTCGCCCGAGGACCTGGCGACGATCGTGCGCCGGGGTGCGCGGCTGCTTGAACTGGACATGACTGAAGAGGGAGCGGTCGAGGTCGCGCGGCGCGCGCGCGGTACGCCGCGCATTGCCGGGCGACTGCTTCGCCGCGTACGGGACTTTGCGCTGGTGGAAGACAGCCTGCCGGTGGATCGCGCGGTGGCCGACAGGGCGCTTTCGCGGCTCGACGTGGACGACCGGGGACTCGACTCCATGGACCGTCGCTACCTGACCCACATCGCCGAGGTTCATCTCGGTGGCCCGGTCGGGATCGATACGCTTGCCGCGGCGTTGTCCGAAGAGCGCGACACGCTGGAGGATGTGGTGGAGCCGTTCCTGATCCAGCAGGGTTTCATCCAGCGCACGCCACGCGGTCGCATGTTGACGCCGACGGCCTACGGACATCTGGGTCTCGATACGCCACGCCGCGAAGACTTCCAGGCTGACCTCCTGGACGGCCACATGGTTGCCACAAATGCGCCGGAAGATTCAGATCGGGAAGACGGCGATGGGCGCTGAAACCGGTTCCGGGCAGACCAACACCTCCGGCTGGTTCGAAGGCGCCTGTCACGTACTTCCCCTGCGGGTCTACTACGAGGACACCGATGCGGCCGGCATCGTCTATTACGCCAACTACCTTCGCTTCGCCGAACGCGCGCGGACGGAGATGATGCGTTGCCTCGGCGCCGAACACAGCACGCTGATGGTCGAGCAGGGGATCGCGTTCGCGGTGCGCAACTGCGATACGGAGTATCTGCAGCCGGCGCGACTCGACGACGCGCTATTCGTGAAGACACGGGTGCGCGAGGTGCGCGGCGCAAGCATGCGTGCCGACCAGACGGTTGCACGGCGCGAGGAAGACGGTGCGGAAACGGAATTGGTCCGCCTGCATATTCGTCTCGCGTGCATGGACAGCGAACTGAAACCGGCGCGGCTCCCGCGGGTGGTCCGGGAATCGCTGGGAGAGCTGGCCGCGGAGGCGTAGGGCGACGCGCAAGGAATGGCATACGACTTGCCTCGGGGGAGGCGATGTCGAGAACAATAACGAGAGGCTGTTTTTTCCATGGAATCGAATATCGTCGAAACGGTCGCCGTGACCGGCGGGGTGGGGATCGCCGATTTCTCGGTGTGGGGCCTGTTCCTGCGATCCGACCTTGTGATCAAGGTTGTCATGGTCATCCTGTTCGTCGCGTCCTTCTGGTCGTGGACGATCATCATCGACAAGTGGATCAAGTTGCGACGCCTGGCGTCCGATGCGACCCGCTTTGAGGAAAACTTCTGGTCAGGCGGTTCGCTGGACGAGCTGTATGAGCGGCTCGGCTCGCGCCCGAGGGACCCGATGGCGGCGGTCTTCGCGGCCGCCATGTCGGAATGGCGGCGAAGTTCTTCGCGCGGGCTTGCGTCTACGGACGCGTTGCGCGCGAACCTTCGCGAGCGCATCGAACGCGTCATGGAGGTCTCGCTTACCCGCGAAATGGAACGGATCGAGCGCTACATGGTGTTCCTGGCCTCGGCCGGCGCGACCGCGCCGTTCATCGGCCTGTTCGGTACGGTGTGGGGCATCATGAACTCGTTCCAGGCCATCGCGGTCGCCAAGGACACCAACCTCGCGGTCGTCGCGCCGGGGCTTGCCGAGGCCCTGTTCACGACGGCCATGGGCCTGATCGTCGCCATCCCGGCCGTTGCGGCCTACAACAAGTTCAGCAGCGACATGTCCCGTTACGCGCAGCGCCTCGAAGGCTTTGCGGCCGAGTTCAGCGCGATCCTTTCGCGCCAGCTCGAGGAGGCGAAGTAGGCCATGGCGCTCTCGTCCGACAGCATGCGGTTGCGCCGCCGGATGCGGCGCGGCCCGATGACGGAGATCAACGTCGCGCCCTTTGTCGACGTGATGCTGGTGCTGGTTGTGATCTTCATGATCGCTGCTCCGTTGCTGACCGTTGGTGTGCCCGTCGATCTGCCGAAGGCGGCGGTCGATCCGCTCAACGATGAGAAGGAGCCGCTGATCATCACGGTCGATGGCGAGGGGCGCCTGTATCTCCAGGAATCCGAGATCGAGCAGACCGCTCTTATCCCGAGGCTCATCGCGGTGTCCGATGCGAACCCGGACCTGAGGGTCTTTGTGCGCGGTGACCGGGCGATCAATTACGGCCGGGTGATGGAAGTGATGGGTATGGTTTCGGAGGCGGGCTTCACGAAGGTGGCGCTGATCGCCGAGGTCCCGATTCCCGGCGTCGACGATCAACCGGCACAATAGGGAAGGCGGCTGAACCGGATCATGCGCGGTGCGTGGACACAGCTCAGGACGGGTGGATTTGCGTCCTTCGGCGGTCACATTGCGCTGGTTCTCTTCGCCCAGTTCGGCCTGCCCTTTTTCTTCACGCCGCCACCGGTAACCGCCACTGTCATTCCCGTCGATGTGGTCCGGCTCGACGACGTGACGCGCCCGCCGGCGGCCGCAACGCCCGAGCCGGAACCCGAGCCGACCCGCGAGGCGACGCCGCAGCCGCCGCCGCGCCCGCCGCAACCGGTGCCCGAACCGCCGGCCCCGCCGGAGCCGCAGCAGGTGGCGAAGGCCGAGCCTGCGCCGCCGCCACCGCCGGAAGCCGTGCCCCTGCCGCCGAAGGAAAAGGCACCGGACCCCAAGCCGGAACCGCCGCCGCCGGTCGAGGCCAAGCCCGAACCGCCGCCGCCGGCGCCCGAACCCGAGCCTGCGCCGGCGCCCCAGCCGGCGACTGCGAAAGTGCAGCCCAAGGCGAAGCCCAAGCCGCCGGAACCAACGCGCGACTTCGCGTCGGTGCTGAAGGATCTGGCTGCCGAGGACACGCCGCGCCAGACCGCGGAGCGTTCGCGCAAGCCGGAGTCCGCGAAGACGAAGGGCGAGGAGGCACCGGAGCAGTCGCAGGTTGCCGAGCTTGCCTCGATCCAGGAGATCGACCGACTGGGAGTGTTGATCCGTCAGCAGATCAGTCCGTGCTGGAGTCCGCCACCAGGTGCGCGCGATGCCGAAACACTTATCGTTTCGCTTCAGATCGCCGTCGATCAACAGGGAAACGTTTCGCGGGTGGACTACGTTGATCCAGGAAGGATGGCCGTGGACGTCTACTTCCGGTCAGCAGCTGAGGCGGCGGCGCGCGCTGTAAGGCGTTGTTCGCCTCTCAACCTGCCGCAGGACAAGTACGAGATATGGAAAAACATCCGATTCAATTTCGATCCGAGCAAGATGCTGAGTTAGCCATGACCCCACGCCCCAACCGTCTCTTCTTTTCCGGACAGTGGTCCGG
>JAEPNS010000272.1 GCA_017643325.1 Alphaproteobacteria bacterium
CTTGCCGTCGAAGGTCACGCTTCCGTCCGTGACCTCGTAGCCGTCTCGGCCCGACAGGACGTAGGACAGGGTGCTCTTGCCCGACCCGTTCGGGCCCATGATGGCGTGCACCTCTCCAGCGCTTATCGACAGGTCGAGCCCGTTGATGATCGGCTTTCCGTCCACTTCGGCGTGGAGATTGTTGATTTCAAGCAATGCCATATTCTCTCTCCGTTACCCGACGCTGCCTTCGAGGCTGATCCCGACCAGCTTCTGAGCCTCGACCGCAAACTCCATGGGGAGCGTCTGCAGCACTTCCTTGCAGAAGCCGTTCACGATCAGCGCCACGGCTTCCTCTTCGTCCATACCGCGCTGCTGGCAGTAGAAAAGCTGATCTTCGCCGATGCGGCTGGTCGTCGCTTCGTGCTCGACCTGTGCCGACGCGTTCTGGCTCTCGATGTAGGGCACCGTGTGGGCCCCGCACTTGTCGCCGATCAGCAGACTGTCGCACTGGGTGTAGTTGCGCGCGCCGCTGGCACCGCGCTGCATGCGCACGAGGCCACGGTACGTCTGGTCCGCCTTGCCGGCCGATATTCCCTTCGAGATGATCCGCGAACGGGTGTTCTTGCCGATATGGATCATCTTTGTGCCGGTGTCGGCAAGCTGGGCGTTGTTGGTGATGGCGACCGAGTAGAACTCGCCCACCGAGTTGTCGCCCTGCAGGATGCAACTCGGATACTTCCAGGTGATCGCGGAACCCGTCTCGACCTGGGTCCAGGACACCTTCGAGTTCTTGCCCCGGCAGGCCGCGCGCTTGGTGACGAAATTGTAGATGCCGCCCTTGCCGTCCTCGTCGCCCGGGTACCAGTTCTGGACGGTCGAGTACTTGATCTCGGCATCGTCGAGCGTCACGAGCTCGACGACAGCCGCATGGAGCTGGTTCTCGTCGCGCTGGGGCGCCGTGCAGCCTTCGAGGTAGCTCACATAGGACCCTTCGTCCGCGATGATGAGTGTGCGCTCGAACTGGCCGGTGTTTTCGGCATTTATCCGGAAATAGGTCGACAGTTCCATCGGGCATCGCGTGCCCTTCGGGATATAGACGAACGATCCGTCGGTGAAGACCGCCGAGTTCAGGGTCGCGAAGTAGTTGTCCGAATAGGGCACCACCGAGCCGAGATACTCCTTCACGAGCTCCGGATGGTCGCGCACGGCCTCCGAGATAGAGCAGAAAATGATGCCCTGCTCCTCCAGCTTCTTCTTGTAGGTCGTCGCGACAGACACGCTGTCGAACACCGCGTCAACGGCCACGGCCGGCGCACCCTCGACCCCTGCAAGCACTTCCTGCTCCTTCAGCGGAATGCCGAGCTTCTCGTATGTCTCCAGAAGCTTGGGATCGACCTCGTCGAGCGACTTCGGCTTCTCCTTCGTTGTCGGCGCCGCGTAGTAGTAGGAATCCTGATAGTCGATGGGCGGATATTGCGGCTTCTGCCAGGTCGGCTCTTCCATGGTGAGCCAGTGGCGATACGCCTTCAGCCGCCATTCGAGCATCCATTCCGGCTCCTCCTTCTTGGCGGAGATCAGCCGTACGATGTCCTCGTTGAGCCCTTTCGGCGCAAGGTCCATGTCGATGTCGGTGACGAAGCCGTACTTGTACTGCTCGCCGATCGACCGGACCTGTTCAATCGCTTCCGCGTTCGCTGCCATGACGTCCTTCCAGCTACCTATTCCGCCGCCCGGGCGGCATCGCCCGTGCGCTGTTCCCGCACCGCGCGGACGATCATGTCCGCCGCGGCATCCACTTCCGCTTCCGTCGTGAATCGGCCGAAGCCGATCCGCACGGCCGACCCCGCCGTCACGTCATCCAGACCGAGTGCCCTGAGCACGTAGGACGGCTCGACCTCGGCCGATGTGCACGCCGACCCGGTCGAGATCGCGAGTTCCGGGAGGTTGCCCATCAGGGTCTCTGCATCGACGCCCGCAAAACCGACGTTGAGATTGCCCGGCACGCGCGTATCGAGGCTGCCGTTGACCGTCACGCTTTCGACCTCCGCCGAGAGCCGGTCCAGCATCCGTGTGCGCAGCCTTGCGAGCCGCTCGCCCTCGCGGTCCATTTCTCCGGCAGCGATCTCGGCAGCCTCGCCCAGCGCCACCACGAGCGGCACCGGCAGCGTCCCCGACCTCATTCCGCGTTCCTGCCCGCCGCCGCTGATTTCCGCCAGCAGCCGTGCGCGCGGACGACGGCGCACGTAAAGCGCGCCGATACCTTTCGGGGCATACATCTTGTGGCCGGAGACGCTCAACAGGTCGATGGACATGGCATTGACGTCCAGTGGAATCTTCCCTGCCGCCTGCGCGGCATCTGTGTGCAGCAGGACGCCGTGTGCACGGCAGATGGCGCCGATATCCGACAGCGGCTGGATCACGCCGATCTCGTTGTTCACCGCCATCACCGACACGAGCACGGTGTCCTCGCGGATCGCACCGGCAATAGCGTCGGGAGCGACAAATCCGTCAGAGTCGACCGGCAAAATCGTGATCTCCGCGCCTTCTTCCATCATCGCGGCGCAAGCTTCGAGCACGCATTTGTGCTCGGTCGCGACCGTGACGATGTGTTTTCCGCGTCCGTGGCGCAGCGCGAACCGCATCGCGCCCTTGATGGCGAGGTTGTTGGATTCCGTCGCGCCGGACGTGAACACGATCTCGCGTGCGTCGGCGCCGATCAGCGCGGCCACCTGCTCGCGCGCCGCTTCGCTCGCCTCGGCTGCCTGGCGACCCCACACATGTTGTTCCGAGTGGGCGTTGCCGAACGTTTCGCTGAACCAGGGCAGCATCGCGTCGAGCACGCGCGGATCCACGGGCGTCGTCGCCTGGTGGTCGAGATAGATCGCCGTCGGTGCCGCGCTCAAGCCACCGACCTCCTATTTTCGTGGCGAATGTCACGGCGGCGCGCCATGTCCGACCAGACCTCTACAAAACGGTCGACATCTTCCGGCGTCGTGTCAGCAGCCAGCGAGACGCGGATCGCACTTCTCGCGGCGTCCTCGTCCGCCCCCATCGCCCGCAGGACGTGGCTCGGCGCAACCTTGCCGCTGGAGCAGGCCGAGCCGGCGCTGACGGCCACACCAGCAAGGTCGAGCGTCATGACCTGGAGCTCGCCGGTCACCCCGGGCAAACCGATGCAGGATGTGTTGGGCAGCCGAGCGACGGCCGCGCCGTAGATGATCGCGTCTGGTGCCGCGTTCCGGACACGGCGTTCCAGGTCGTCGCGAAGTGATGCCACGGCCCCATAGGCCGCCACGTTTTCGCTTGCCGAGGCCGCGGCAACCCCAAAGCCGACGATGCCGGGAACATTCTCGGTTCCCGCACGGCGGCGGCGCTCCTGCCCGCCCCCCCGGATGAGCGGTTCCAGGTTGAGCCCATCGCGCAAAACAAGTGCGCCGACCCCCTGCGGGCCACCGATCTTGTGGGCAGAGAGCGTAAGCATGTCCGCGCCCAGCGCAGCAAAGTCCACTGCAAGCTTTCCGGCCGCCTGCACAGCGTCGCAGTGCAGGAGCGCATCGAACTCGTGTGCGATCTCCGCCGCCTCGCTCACGTGCTGAATGACACCGGTTTCGTTGTTGGCCAGCATGACCGACACCACCGCCGGCGCATTGGTCTGGGCAAGCTCACGGCGAAGTACATCAAGATCCAGTACGCCGTCGGCGTCGACCGGCAACGTGTGCGCGTCGGGTTCGGCCGAAAAAACGGAATCGTGTTCCACAGCGCTGACGAACACGGTCCCTGACGCGCCGCGCAGCGCCTGGTTGTTCGCTTCGGTGCCGCCGGATGTGAAGATGACGTTGGCTGGCGAAGCGCCGATCAGCGCCGCGACATTCTCACGCGCATCGTCGACCGCGCGTCGCACAAGCCGCCCGAAGCGGTGCACGGACGATGCATTGCCGGTGCGCCGCAGCGCTTCCGACATGGCGTCCGCCACCTCCGGAAGAACGGGGGTCGTCGCGTTATGATCGAGATACACGTCCACGGCCAAATCGTTCCTGCTACTGGATCGAAACCCTGCTGTCCGGCTCGCTCTGCGAGCGGACGGGTCCCGCGTAGACACGCCCGGCGCATACGTCAGCGATGCTGATCGAGCTCAGGTATCCATGAATCTGGTGACCGAGTTCTGCCCACAGATCGTGAGTGAGGCAGCGCGTCGACTTGTTGATGCATCCCAGAGCAGACCCCGGCTTGCAGCCGGTGGTGCGGATCGGCTCGTCCACGGCGAGGATCACCTCGGAGACGCGGATGTCGTCCGCGGGCTCAGCCAGCACATAGCCGCCGCCTGGACCCCTTACGCTCTCGACCAGGCCCGCGCGACGCAGCTTGCCGAACAGCTGCTCGAGATAGGACAGCGAAATCGCCTGCCGATCCGCAATCTCGGACAATGCAACCGGTCCACCGGCGGCATTCTGGGCCAGATCGACCATCGCCATCACGCCGTAGCGTCCCTTTGTGCTCAGTTTCATCGCTCGTCTTCCATCGTCCTGGGCGCGCGCTAGGAGGGGCGCCCTGCTTCGTCTGTGTCGGTTTCCGTATCGCCGGCCGGAACATCGAGCCGGATTCGCTCCTCGAGTTCGCGCTCCAGCTCCTCGACGCGCAATCGCAAGGTGCTGATCTCGTTGAGCATTGCCTCAATCGACTTTTTGCCCGGGTCGGGAATGTCGTCCGTCGGCGTGCCGTAGGCCGAGAACGAATCCGGCGAACAGGTTGATGAGGGAACCGGCTGCGCGGGAATACCGACGACGGTGCAT
>JAEPNS010000273.1 GCA_017643325.1 Alphaproteobacteria bacterium
GCTCGCGACCGACTTCCCCGAGGACCATCCGGGAGTCCTGGAGGGGAAGCGGTTCTACGGGCCCACGCCGTGGCTCGACGAGGACATCCTGCCCGGCTTCAAGGCGACGGCGCAGAACTACATGGCGCGGATCACCGAGCTCGGGAAATCACTGCTGCCGGTCTGGGCGCGCTCGCTGGAGATGCCGGCGGATTTCTTCGAGCCCTATTTCCGCGAGAGCTACACCTATTTCCGCGTGGCCAAGTACCCGCCGAAGAACGACCTCGAGGACGGCGAGCTCGGTTCGAACGCCCATTGCGACACCGGGTTCAACACCTTCCTGCCGCCGGCCAACGAGGAAGGCATCCAGATCCTCGACACCGACGACACCTGGTTCTTCCCCGAAGTGCCCGACGGCGCGGTGATGGTGAACATGGGCTACTTCCTCGAGCGCTGGACCAACTGGCGCTACCGCGCGACCCCGCACCGCGTCGTGCCGCCGCGCGAGAACGACCGCTATTCCTTCGCCTGCTTCGTCAACCCCGGCTTCGACACGCCGGGCGACTTCATCCCGACCTGCGTCGGGCCGGACAATCCGCCCAGGGAAGAGCCGATGTCCTACTGGGAGTATTTCGACTGGTACATGAAGCGGTCCTACACCCACTACGGCAAGCTGAAGGCGTCGGGCGAAAACGATGTGACGGTCAGCGAAGACGACTGACAACCAAGAACAGGTAACTTCCTCATGCTGAGCCTGACGAAGCATGAGGTCATTCCAAGGGGGAACAGAAATGGCGTTCTACGAATTGCGGCAGTACCACATCCGCCGGGGCAAGATGGACGAGTGGCTGAAGTTCATGGAGGGGACGGTCATCCCCTTCCAGGTATCCAAGGGCATGGTGATCTGCGGCTCGTTCCGCCACGAGACCGACAGTTCGGTCTATATCTGGATGCGCCGCTTCAACACCGAGAAGGAACGCGAGCGGCTCTACAAGGCGGTCTACGAGAGCGACCACTGGAAGAACGAGATCTCGCCGAAGGTCGGCAAGCTGATCGACCGGGAGAAGATCCAGGTCCAGCGCATCGTGCCGACCAAGAAATCGACCGTGCAGTAAGACGCCCTCCCTCGCGTCGCCCCTGCGAAAGCAGGGATCGCGAGATGTTCGAGACACAAAAACTCGTCATTCCTGCGAAGGCAGGAATCCATTAACGCCGATGCCTGACCAGGCAACCGCCTGCGACAATGGACCTCTGCCTTCGCAGGGGTGACGAGAGGCGCGGTTGCTTTTGCAGCACGCCCCAATTGGAATTCCGGGTAGGAAAATTCGGTAATCATTGAAGGCCGCGTCGACTCGCGGCTCTCTCAATCCTGTTCGCCCTTGTCGCTCTCCGTGCGGTGGAACCCGCGCCTGCGCTCCCGGTACAAGACATCGGCCTTCTGTTCCGCGTCCGGCACGACCGGATCATGGTACAGGTCGTCGTGCCACCATTCCGGGCGTGCATCCCACGATTCCAGGTTGCTGAACGCCCTGGGCCCATGGCGGGTTACGAACACGGCAACGACGGCGAATGCCGCAAGAAAGAACATGGCGTTCCAGAACCAGAAGCCGAGCCCCAGCAGGCTCGCGACCAGACCGGCGAACAACGCCAGCTTCAACTTGAGCGACATCACACCCGCTCGTGGCGGCACGCGCCGTCGCGCAGGACGCAATAGCCCAGCGCCAGCAACAGCAGCCCGGCCGGGACCAGTACGCGCTTGTCCATGAGGATGTCGATCACTCCGGGCGGCCCGGCCGTGGCCTGGGCGACGCCCTCGTCGAGCATCAGCGCCAGTTCGTCGAGGCCCGCCTCGATTCCGATCGCGAACTGGCCCGCGCGGAAGGCCGGCAGCACGACCCGCTGCACGACGCCGCTGGAGCGCACGTCGGTCATGGTGCCGCGCACCGGAGGGCCGAACTCGAACCGGACCCGGCGCTCGGCGTCGGCGACCAGCAGGATCGCGCCCGCGTCGCCGGGCCAGGACTCGATGTTCCAGTGTCCCGCGAGCTGCGCGGCGTAGAGTTCTACTGACCACCCGTCCAGTGAAGGCACCGTCGCGACGACGATCCGCCGGCCCGTGGCCCCGCCGTGCCGCGCGAGCCGCGCCGCGAGACGGCTCTCTTCCTCGGGCGTGAGCAAGCCGGCGGCATCCACCACGTTCCCCTCGAGGCTCGGGAACGCGGCGGCGGGAGCCGCAGCGAGACATGCGGCCAGGAACAGGGAAGCAAAACGCGCCATGGGTCCTGCGCTCTGGACTAGAGTTCGATCAGCCTATCCGGAAACCGGTTGGGCGCGCCTTCACGATTTGGAAAGTGCGCGGCCATGACATCCGCGCAGCCTTCGATCGCCGCCACGAACCCATTGGCGACACGCCCCTTCCCGACGTCCGAGACGAAGGCCTCGATCACGCCGTCCCAGACGGCAGGGCCCTCCAGCTTCGCCTGAAGACCGGCATCCGCGATCACCTCGACATAGCGCTCGCCCATCGCGACGAACAGCAGAACCGCGTTGCGGTCCTCGGTTTCGGTGAGGCCGAGATCGAGGAACAACTGGTGCGCCATGCGGCTCGCGCGGACATGGCGGATCGCCTTCGGAACTAGCCTGAAACGGACCGCAGGAAACCGGAACACGACCGCGCAGACGATGAAGAGCAGGACCTGTCCCGCGTAGAAGGTTTCCTTGGTGAACGGCGGGAGGACATCCTGGAGCATCAAGACGATGCCGGAAGCTACCATCGTCACGAACGCAGCGATGAAAGTGGGGATAAACAGGTAGGGCTCGGCCGCGTCAGCAATCACGGTCACGAACTCCGCGCTCGTCCGGGTTTCCGCCTCGCTGATCGCAGCCTGAATTGCTTTTCGCTGGTTGTTGTTGATCGCAGTCATGGTCACCATCCCCCCGAAGAGCCGCCGCCGCCGAAACTCCCGCCACCGCCGGAGAAACCTCCTCCGCCGGAAGATCTGCCACCGCCTGAGAACCCGCCCCCGAACCGGCCGCCGCGTCCGGACCGCAGCCCGCTCCGGCTGACGAACCCCTGCCGGTGAAGAATCAGGAATACCGCGATGAAGATGAACCAGAATATGATCCCTGGTATCGATAGGTCCGATATCTCGTCTGGATCAGTGTAGGACTGCGTCGGCTCTCCAGTTCCCTCGAGCACATCGAGAATTCGGGTGACGCCGGCCACCACCCCGGCCTGCATATTCCCCTGCCGGAAATTCGGCAGGATCGCGTTCTGGATGATCACGCTGGAAGACGCGTCGGTCAGCACGCCCTCGACCCCATAACCCACCTCGATCCGGACCTTTCGCTCGTTGGGCGCGACGATCAGGAGGACGCCGTTGTCGTCGCCTTCCTGCCCGATCCCCCAATGGCGACCGAGCTCGACCCCGAACTCCTCGATGGTCCGGTCCTGGAGGCTGTCGAGGGTGACGACGACCACCTGGTTCCCGGTTCCGCGCTCGTGCTCCGCGAGCCGTTCGGTGAGTCGGGCTTCCGTCGCGGTGTCGAGCAGGCCGGCGTTGTCGACGACCCGCCCTGTGAGCGCAGGAAGCTCGATCTGGGCGTAGGCGGCCGCAGTCCACAACAGTACGGCGGCCAGGAAAGCTGCAACAGCCGGAGCAACAGGGCGGGCGTCGCCCCCCATGTCAGGACCCGGAGTTGAAGTTTACCCGCGGGGCCTGGTCGGCATTCGGCGCGGTCGCCGTGAAGGTCGGCTTGAGCTCGGCCTCGGGGTAGAGAACCGCCGCGATCCAGCGCCCGGGAATCGTGCGCAGTTCGGTGTTGTAGGCCTGCACGGCGGCGATGTAGTCGCGCCGCGCGACAGCGATGCGGTTTTCGGTCCCCTCGAGCTGGGACTGGAGCGCGAGGAAGTTCTGGTTCGACTTCAGGTCGGGATAGCGTTCGACCACCACCAGCAACCGCGACAGCGCCGACGACAGCGCCGCCTGGTTCTGTTCGAAGGCCTGGAGTGCATCGGGGTTCTCGAGGATGTTGTCGGGCAGCCGCATCTGGCCGACCTTCGCCCGGGCCTCGACGACGTTCTGGAGCACCTCTCGCTCCTGCGCAGCGAAGCCCTTCACGGTCTCGACGAGGTTCGGGATCAGCTCGGCGCGGCGCTGGTACTGGTTCTCGACCTGGGCCCAGCTGGCGTTCACCTGTTCGTCGAGCCGGGGAACGGCATTGATGTCGCAGGCCGCGAGCGCGAACGCGCCGATCATGAGCAGGAGGGGATTTCTGAATCGTTTGAGGATGTCCACGCTGTCCTCCTAGAGATCGCCGCCGAACCCGCCGCCGATGTCCATGCCACCCTCGGCCACGCCGATGCCCATGTCGCTGCCCTCGCCTGCGGACACGGGCGTGTCGGTGAGCATCGCACCGCCGAGCATGAAGCCGGTCCAGAAGGTCAGTTCCGCGCCGCGGCCGTGCTGGTGACCACGCAGGGCCAGCATCTCGTTCTCGACCGCGGGATTGACCGGCGCGCGCTGCGCGACCTGCACCGCCTGGTAGCGCCGCCAGAGATTCCTGATGCGCCAGACGGTGAAAGCCACGACGCCCCCGATGGCGAGCAGCGGGATCATGAACCCGATATCGATCCGGTACGCGGCGAGGACGATCAGAAAGATCAGTCCCGCCCCTTCAAGGACACGGCGCAGCATGACGGCCTCCACTGGCGTCGACTGGTCCATGCTTCGAGACGCCCACCTCCGCCGAAG
>JAEPNS010000274.1:0-1693 GCA_017643325.1 Alphaproteobacteria bacterium
GGCCCGGACGACTATGTCGAGACCTTCTGGCCGTTGATGTCGCGTCAACTCTGGAACTCGAACGGGCGCTGGTTTGAACGTGTCGATCCCGAACTCGCGCCTGGGCTGGCGGATCGGTTTCGGGACTCGAAAACCTACAGCGGTGAGACGTATCAGGCTGCGGATATGAAACGGCGGGAGATCACGTCCTATCTCGCCGAACTCCTCGCAGACAATACCGTCGTCCTGCTGCCGACGACGTACGATATCCCGCCGGAGCTGAACAGCGATCCTGAAGCGCTCACGGATTACAGGCAGCGCAATCTTGGCCTTATCACCATCGCGTCTCTCGGCCGCCTGCCGCAGGTCACGATCCCTGCGATGGAGGTCGGCGAAGCCATGGTAGGGCTTTCGCTGATCGGCAAGTTCGGGAGCGACCGCATGCTGCTTGCGCTGGCCGTCGAACTGGCCGGAAGGCTTGGGCTGGACCGCTCGGAATGATCGTTCTCGCTGATGTTGGTCTGCTCGACCGCGATAGCGGTGGAGTCGTTTCCCACGATATCGGGATTGACGGAGAAACAGTCTGCTGGATCGGGCTCGCCGGGGGCGACCGCCCGGACAGCGCGGAAATCGTCGACGGCTCCGGCAAACTGGCGATCCCTGGCCTGGTCAACGCCCATACCCATAGCCATGCGGTGGCCATGCGAGGGCTGGCCGACCGCTGGTGCCTCGAGATGTCGCTGGCCTATGCACCGTGGGCCGTCGAGGCGCAGGATGACGAGCTGATCTACTGGACGGCCTATATCGGCGCAGCCGAGATGGCGCTTGGCGGTGTGACCGCCTGCTATGACCTGGTGCTGCTCAGGCCGCCCCTGACAGCGCGGGCTTTTTCGCTGGTTGCTCAGGCCTATTCCGATATCGGATTGCGCGCCGTACTGGCGCCCATGGTTTCCGATGTGTCGCTCTATGATGCGGTTCCCGGCGTGAAGGAAAGCATGCCCGCCGAGGCGGCCGCGCGAGCCGACCGTTATCGGCCGGCACCCGCTGTCGACACGCTGGCTGCGTGCCGAGACGTTTTCCAAGGGTGGGCCTTCGATCCGGCTTTCGTGAAGCCTGCCATCGCGCCGACGATTCTGAATCACTGCACGCCCGATTTTCTCGACGGGTGTCTGGCCCTGAAGAAGGAGTTCGGGCTGCAGGTTCATATGCATGTGGCCGAGTCCGCATTGCAGCGACACACCGGCGAGCGCCTCTACGGCCACTCGCTGGTCGCCGAACTCGCGTCACGCGGCGTGCTTGGTCCAGATTTCTGTGCCGCGCACTGTGTCTGGATCGATGCGGATGACCGGGCGCGGCTCGCCGACAGCGGCGCTGCGATGGCCCATATTCCGGTCAGCAACCTGCGCCTGGGTGCAGGTGTGGCGCCGATTGTCGCGGCGCGGGAGCGGGGCATTCCCATCGGGCTCGCGACCGACGGCGGAAACTCCGCCGATGCGCTGTCGATGTTCGAAGTGATGAAGCAGGCCACGCTCGTCTCGCGCCTGCACGGCGGTCACCGGCCGGAGGAATGGTTGTCCGCGCACGATGCCTTGGCCATGGCCACCGAGGGCGGTGCCGGGCTCGTACAGTTCCCCGGGGTGACGGGCCGGCTGGAGGAGGGCGCAGCCGCCGACATCACCCTGCTCGATCTGGGCTCTTTTGCGTTTACTCCCCT
>JAEPNS010000274.1:1703-4730 GCA_017643325.1 Alphaproteobacteria bacterium
TGCGCATGTACAGCTCGTGACAGCCGCGTCGTCGCATGACGTGACGGACGTTATTGTCGCCGGGCGCTTCATTGTTCGTGACGGACGGCTGAGTGCGGGCGATTTGGCCCCGGCGCTTGAAAAGCTGCGTGCTGCCGCAAAATCGAGTTTTGATCCAGCCAGCCCGGCAAAAGCCGACGCAGAAATGCTGCTCCCCTATGTATTGGAGCAATACGATGCCATCTGCGAGGCCGGTGCCTAGCTGAACTCACGGAGCTTGGCTCAACTCCCACAGCCGGTTGGGACTCAGCGGGATTTCGGTGACATCGACGCCGCGCGCGGGGAGGTCGAGCGCATCCTCCAGCGCCTGCGCGAAGAGCGGGCCCACGGGAATCGCGCCCGCCTCTCCGACACCCTTGATCCCGAGCTCGTTGAGTGTTGACAGGGTGACCGTGTGGTCGAGCGTCATGCGCGGAATGTCGAGCGAAGTCGGCAGCAGGTAGTCCGCGAGCGAGCCGTTCAGCAGCTGCCCGTCGCTGTCGAAAACGATCTTCTCGAAGAAGGCGTTGCCGATACCCTGTGCGACGCCGCCATGGATCTGGCCGGCGACGATCAAGGGGTTGATGGCCGTGCCGCAGTCGTGGACCACGACGTAGTCCCGGATATTGATCATCATGGTTTCCGGGTCGACCTCGACGATCATCGCGTGGGCGCCCGATGCCGTGGTGCCCATCTCGGGCCCGAAATACTGGGTCGATTCCAGCCCCGGTTCGGTGCCCGGCCGGACCGCACCGCGCATGGGGTTGGCGAGGTGCGCCAGTTCGCCGAGCGGCATCAGGCGGTTGCTGCCGCGCTGCCGCACCACGCCATCCTCGAGCAGGATGTCGGTGGCGTCGCATTCGAACTCTGCGGCGGCAAGCGCAATTGCTTTCTCCCGAACCGCTCGTGCTGCGGCGTGGATCGCATTTCCCGCCACAACGGCGCCCCGGCTCGCGAAGGTTCCGGCGCCCCAGTAGAACTGGTCGGTGTCGCCGGTGGTCAGGTCGACGTCGCGCGGTGACACGCCGAGCTGCTCGGCGACAAGCTGGGCGAAGCTCGTGTAGTGGCCCTGGCCCTGGGTGCCAGCACCGGTCGCGACCGCGACGCGGCCGTTTGCCTGCACCTGCACGCGCGCGCCCTCGTAAGGGCCGATCCCCGTTCCCTCGACATAGTTCACGATGCCGATCCCGACGCACTTGCCTTCGGCGCGCAGGGTCGGCTGCTCCTCCGCGACGAAGCGCGCGTAGCCGATGCGTTCGGCGGCCCGGTCGAGCACGGTCGCGTAGTCGCCGCTGTCGTAGGTCAGTTCGGTGAAGTCCTGGAAGATGACGCCGTGGTTGACCGGGAAGTCCTCCGGCGCGAGCAAGTTGCGCCTGCGCATCTCCACCCGGTCGATCCCGAGTTCGCGCGCCGCGATGTCGATCAGCCGCTCGATGACGAACACGCCGTGCTGGCGTCCGGCGCCGCGAAAGGGCGAGGCGATCGGCTTGTTGGTGTAGACCGCCGTGAAGGTGCTGTCGAACGCGGGCACGTCGTACGGCCCGAACAATGAGCACTGGCTGTTGATGGGCACCGTCAGGCCGTAGGGATTGTACGCGCCGTTGTCGTGCAGGAAGTCGTCCTTCAGGCCGAGGATACGCCCCTCGGCATCGACGGCGATCTCGGCGTCGTGAATCTGGCCGCGCTCCTGTGTCGTCGCGAGGAAATGCTCGGCGCGGTCCTCGATCCACTTGACCGCCGCGTTCAATTCGCGCGCGGCCCAGGGCACAAGAACCTCTTCCGGGTAGTACATCAGTACCTTGACCCCGAATCCGCCGCCCACGAACGGTGCAATTACTCGAAGGTCCCGCTCGCCAAGGCCAAGCACCGTCGCGAGGCCCGCGCGAAGCGAGGTCGGCGCCTGGGTCGAGGCCCATACCGTCAAATGCGCGGTGCGCCGGTCGAAGCGGGCCGCGACGCCACGGGTTTCCATCGGCTGCGCCATCCCGTGCTCGTAGGTGAACCGGCGGCGGATGATTTTGTGCGCGCCCGCCGCGACGGCCGCGTAGTCCCCCTTCGTTTGCCGCGCAATTGCCGCGACATTGCCGGCGAGCCCGTCATGCACCTGCGGGGCGTCTTCCCCGGCGGCGAACTCGAGGTCGCCCGCAACAGGCAGCGTCGACCAGTCGACTTCGATGTCGGCCAGCGCGTCCTCGGCGATATAGCGGTTTTGGGCGACGACGAGCGCGATCGGTTCGCCGGCATAACGCACCTTGTCTTTTGCCAGCGGTGTGTGGGTTCGCTCGTTGAAGACGAGGCCGGGAACCGGCGCGGGGGGCACGACCATCGGCATCGGCCGAAACAGATCGCCCAGGTCTTCGGCGGTATAGACCGCGACGACGCCGTCGCGAGATTTCGCCGCGGATACGTCGATTGTGTCGATCCGTGCGTGCGCATAGGGGCTGCGCAGGAACGCGGCGTGAAGCATGTCCGGCGCGTCGACGTCGCCGACGAACAGTCCTCGGCCGGTGAGCAGCTGCGGGTCCTCGTTGCGCGAGACCGACGCGCCGAGCCAGCCGCCGTCGGGTCGGACGGGGGTGTCGCCGCTCATGTCGCGGGGTCCCGCGCCGCGCCGCCGCTGGCGGCGAGGACCGCGTCGACGATGTTCTGGTATCCGGTGCAGCGACAGATGTTGCCCGAGAGCGCGGCGCGGACTGCGGCCTCGTCGGGCGACGGGTTGTCCTCGAGGAAGGCGACGAGGGTCATCAGGATGCCGGCCGTGCAGTAGCCGCATTGCAGTGCGTGGTGATCGCGGAACGCTTGCTGCAGCGGGTGCAGCTCGCCGCCCTTGTCAAGGCCCTCGACGGTACTCACCTCTCGGCCGGTCGCCTGCACGGCGAACATCAGGCAGCTGCGCACCGGCAGCCCGTCGACCAGCACGGTGCAGGCACCGCAAACCCCGTGTTCGCAGCCCACATGGGTTCCGGTCAGATCGAGTGTCCCGCGCAGGAAGTCGCTCAGCAGCAGACG
>JAEPNS010000275.1 GCA_017643325.1 Alphaproteobacteria bacterium
GCCGTCGCCGCCGACCACCCAGACATCGAGCTCCGGGTTGGCGAGCTTCACGCCCGAAGCCACCGCCGGCGAGCGGCCGTGGATCGTGTGGAAGCCGTAGGTTTCCATGTAGTAGGGGAAGCGCGCCGCGCAGCCGATGCCGGAGACGAACACCGTGTTCTTCGGGTCGGCCTGCAGTTGCGCGAGGGTGTTCTGCACGCCCTTCAGGATCGCGTAGTCACCGCAGCCGGGGCACCAGCGGACCTCCTGGTCTGTCGCGTAGTCGCGTGCCGTCATTTTCTCGGGTGGGCTCTGGACGTTCATTCTACTTCTCCAAACGCGCGCGGATCGCGTCTTCGAGTTCGGCGATGAGGAAGGGCTTGCCGTTGACCTTGTTCAGGCCCTCGGCCGGGACGAGGTATTCGGCGCGAAGGACCGTGCGCAGCTGCCCGGTGTTCATCTCGGCGACGACAACCTTGTCGAAGTTCGACAGCAGGTCCGACAGGTTTCGGGGCAGCGGCCAGATGTGACGCAGGTGGACGTGCGAGACATCGAAACCTTCGTCGCGCATGTTGTTCACGGCGCGGTTGATCGGGCCGTAGGTCGAACCCCAGCCCACGATCGCGAGCTTGCCCGAGGTCTCTCCCGCGGCGACACCCTGCTCCGGGATGTCGTTCGCGATGCCGTTGACCTTGGCGGCGCGGACATCGGTCATCTTCTGGTGGTTGTCCGGGTCATATGAAATATGCCCCGAATCGTAGGAGCGCTCGATGCCGCCGATCCGGTGCATCAGCTCCGGTGTGCCCGGCTTGACCCAGGGACGCGCCAGCGTGGCGTCGTCGCGCACGAAGGGATGGAAGTTCTCCGGGTCCGTGCGGAAGGTGACGTCGAAACGTTCGTGGTCGTCCGGGTCGGGGATGCGCCACGGCTCCGATGCGTTGGTGATATAGCCGTCAGTCAGCAACATGACCGGGGTCATGTACTTGGTCGCGATTCGCACGGCCTCGATAGCGACCTCGTATCCGTCCGACGGTGTCGAGACGGACAGCACCGGCATCGGCGCGTCGGCGTTTCGGCCGTAGACCGCCTGGTAGAGGTCGGACTGCTCTGTCTTGGTCGGCATGCCGGTCGACGGCCCGGCCCGCTGGGAGTTCACGATGACGAGCGGAAGTTCCGTTGCAATCGCAAGGCCGATCGCCTCGCCCTTGAGCGCGATGCCCGGGCCGGAGCTCGACGTGATCCCGAGCGAGCCCGCGTAGGAGGCACCGATCGCCGCGGCAGCCGCGGCGATCTCGTCCTCCGCCTGGAAGGTCACGACGCCGAACTCCTTCATGCGTGCGAGCTGGTGGAGCAGGCTTGAGGCGGGTGTGATCGGGTAGGAGCAGAACGCAATGTTGAGGTTCGCGAGCTGCGATCCCGCAAGCAGGCCGAGCGCGACGGATTCGGCGCCGGTGATCGTGCGGTAGGTGCCGGGCTCGATCTTCGCGGTCTCGACCTCGAAGGTCCCGAGTTCGGCAGGCATTTCGGCGGTCTCGCCGAAGGCGTGTCCCGCGTTCAATGCCGCGATGTTTGCGTCGGCGATTTCCGGCTTGTTTGCGAATTTCGACTTCAGCCAGTCGACGGAGGCCTGCCGCTTGCGGCCGTACATCCAGTACACGAGGCCGAGTGCCCACATGTTCTTGGAGCGCAGCGCCTCCTTGTTGGACAGGCCGAATTCCTTGACCGCCTCGACCGTGAGGCGGGACATGTCGATCTTCACGACGCGGTAGCCGTCGAGACTGTTGTTGTCGAGCGGGTTTTCCTCGTACCCGGCCTTCGCCAGGTTGCGGTCGGTGAAGGCCCCGGAATCGGCGATCACGATGCCGCCCGGCTTCACGTCCTCGAGGTTCGTGATCAGCGCCGCGGGGTTCATTGCCACCAGCACGTCAAGCTGGTCGCCCGAGGTCATGATCTTTCGGGCACCGAAATTGATCTGGAAGGCGGAGACCCCGAACGTCGTGCCGGCCGGCGCGCGGATTTCGGCCGGGAAATCCGGGAAGGTCGCGAGGTCGTTGCCCTCGATCGCGGCCGTCATGGTGAACTGGCTTCCGGTCAACTGCATCCCGTCGCCGGAATCCCCGGCGAACCGCACAACCGCAGATTCGATTTCCTGTCGGTCGTCCTCCGACCGGTCGATGACCGCTGCCTCAGACATGGGCTATTGCCCTCCCGTAATTCAAAGCTTGTTTGCTGGTGAGTTGGTGCGGACCCGAATCGTCTGCATCCAGAGTCGGCCTCATCGCGTTGGGTTGCAAGTCAAAAGTCCCGTTGTCCAGCCGACACCTAGGCGTGTTTCGCGCTCAATCAAGAGCGCTGATCATTTCGTCGACGGTGATGAACTTGCGCCGCGGCGCACCCGGGCGCGCCGACGAGGTTTCGGCGGCGTCGATGATCTGCCAGTCCTTGTAGGTGATCGCGCGCACATCGCGCCCGGCCAGAAGGTTCGCGAGCGCCTCGCTGCCGGGCTTGGAGCCGTCGGCGATGTCCTCGAAAATCTGCTGGGCGGCCTGTTCGCCGTCCGGCTTGTTCGATCCGATCACGCCCGTCGGGCCGCGCTTGATCCAGCCGACCGCGTAGACCCCGTCGCCGACGCGCCCGTCATCGTGGACGACGATGCCGTTCTGCTCGTCGAAGGGCACGCCCGGGAAGGGCTCGGAGAAATACCCGATGGCGGGGATCACCATCCCGCATTCGATATCGAAGGTCTCTCCGGTGCCGACCGAGCGGCCGTTCTCGACCTTGGTGCGCTCGAAGCGGATTGCCTCGACCTTGTCGCCGCCGAGGATCTCGACCGGCATGGCGTAGAAGGTGAAGTGCACGCGCTTGGACTTGCCTGTCGGGTCGACGTCGGGAAACTCCTTCATCGTCGCAAGGTTGCGTTCCTTGAGGCGCCGGTCGCGGTCCGACCAGTCGCCCTCGACCTCGTCCGGCAGGACGGCCGGATCGATCACGGGCACGCAGTCGTCGAGCTTGCCCATCTCGCGCAGCTCGACATTCGTGAACTTGGCTTCGATCGGCCCCCGGCGGCCCACCATGTAGACATCCCGGATGGGCGAGGCCTGGATGGCGTCGTGGGCATGGTGCGCGATATCGGTCTCGGTCATCTCCTCGTCGGTCTTCACGAGCACGCGCGCCACGTCGACGGCGACGTTGCCGTTGCCGATCACCACCACCGTGTCGGTGTCGAGATCGGGATCGAGGTCCTTGAAGTCGGGGTGTGCGTTGTACCAGCCGACAAAATCGGCCGAGCCGAACACGTTCGCCTTGTCCTCGCCGGGGATTCCCAGCTTGCGGTCGCGCGGCGCGCCCACGGCCAGCACCACGGCGTCGTAGATCTCCTTCAGTTCCGCGATCGAGACGTCGCGGCCCACCTCGACATTGCCGAAATAGCCGACCCCGTCCGAAAGCGCGGTCTTCTCGTAGACCCGCGCCACCTTCTTGGTGGTCTGGTGATCCGGCGCCACGCCGCCGCGGATCAGACCGAAGGGGGTGGGAAGCCGTTCGATGATGTCGACGCGCACGTCCTTGCCGGACTTCAGCAGAGCATCGACCGTGTAAAACCCGCTCGGACCCGAGCCGATCACAGCGACATTTATTGTCATGGTTCCTCCCGAGAACGCAGCGAATACTGCCAAAGCTGCAGGCAGGTTCCAACCCGCACCTGACAGGAATTCGCAAGCGCCATTTCATCGGATTCGACGTCTGGCGGGAAGTGACCATATGATGCGATATGGCGAATCGGAATTCGCCGAACTCGGGGAACGGAAGAGCGCGGCAAACGCGCCCGGAACAACGACTGCACAGGAGTGACGATCATGCGGCGCATGAACGTTCGTTTGCACCTTCCTGCCCTGTTGGGCGCTCTTCTCACCCTCATCCTCGCCGGGCCTGCGCAAGCGGCCGAGCCGATCCGGGTCGGCGAGATCAACAGCTATACCGGCCCGCTGGCCGCGTTCACTGTGCCGTACCGCAACGGCTGGCAACTCGCTGTCGAAGAAGTCAATGCCCGTGGCGGCGTGCTCGGCCGGCCGTTGGAGGTGATCTCCCGCGACGACGGCGGCAAACCCGCCGAGGCGGTGAAGTTCGCCGAGGAACTCGTCCGGCGCGAGAATGTCGACCTGCTCGCCGGCACCTTCCTGTCGAACATCGGGCTCGCCGTCGCGGACTTCGCGAATCGCACCCGGACGCTGTTCATCGCGTCCGAGCCGCTGTCGGACGCGGTCGTCTGGTCCAAGGGCAATCCCTACACCTTCCGTCTGCGTCCCTCGACCTACATGCAGGCGGCAATGCTCGCCGAGGAGGCGGCCAAGCTGCCCGCCAAGCGCTGGGCCACCGTCGCGCCGAACTACGAGTACGGCCAGTCGGCGGTGAAGGCGTTCAAGGAGGTGCTCAAGGCCAAGCGCTCGCCAACGCCAGGCCGGACGCAATCTACAACGTCACCTTTTCCATCGACCTGGCCAAGTTCGTGCGTGAGGGCCAGCTGCGCGGGCTGTTCGAGAACCGAGAGGTGGTTAGCCTGCTGACCGGCGAGCCGGAGTACCTCGATCCGCTCAAGGGCGAGGCGCCCGACGGCTGGATCGTGACGGGCTATCCCTGGCAGGCGATCAACACGCCGGAACACCTGGCGTTCCGCGCGGCCTACGAGGACCGGTTCGGCGACTATCCGCGCGCCGGCTCGGTTGTCGGGTACAACACGATCCTGACGATC
>JAEPNS010000276.1 GCA_017643325.1 Alphaproteobacteria bacterium
GAACGCGACGGCGGCGCCCGCGAAATAGAACGTCCGGCCGAGTGAGAGCCAGAATCCCTCGGTGGTCAGCACCTGCTCGTAGTTCCGGAAGCCCGACAGATAGGCCTGCTCGAAGGGGCGGTTTGCGCGCCAGCGCAGGAAGCTGATGTAGATGGTCAGCAGAAACGGGATAATGATGACCAGCAGGAACACGCCTTCGACCAGGACGAAGGGGATCCAGCGGAACACGCGCTCCTGGCCGAGCCAGGCGCGCAGGCGCATTAACGGGCCCTGACGTGCAGGTCCACCGGAACCGTTGAGGGTTTCATCCGTCATGACGTTATCCGTGGGCAACGGCAAAGTAGAGGAGGGGGCCGGCGCGCAAGCGTGTGCTCCCGCGCCGGCCCGTGAGGTTTTGGAACCGGACCTCTAGAGCTTGTCGACGTACAGACCGGCGTCGACGCCCTTGCGCCAGACATCGATCTGGTTGTCACGCCCGATGTCCTCGGTGACCTCGTTCCAGCCTTCCTCGATATCGGCGGCGGCTTGTTCAGCCGTCTTGTTGCCGTTCATCACCTCGGCAAGGTTGTTGTCGAGGATCTTCATGTACTCGTAGTGACCCTCGATATAGAGGAGCGACGTGGTGAACTCGGCGTTCTCCAGGGTTTCTTCGAGGAACTCCTTGGAGAACTTGGCCTCGATCCCTGCATCACCGAGATTTTGCGTGCGGAACGGATCCCAGAAGCCCTTCGGATGCGCGATGGCGCGGTTGCCGACCGAGGGACTCGTGAGCCACTGGATGAACAGGTAGGCAAGTTCCGGCTGGTCGCTGTAGGCGCTGACCATGTAGCTGGTGCCCGCTGCCTCGGCCGCACGACGGACAGGCTCATCGCCCACGGTCGTGGCGGGAATGACGCAGGGCAGTTGCTTGCCCTTAACCTTGCTGTCCGGGTTGGCGTTGCCGAAGCCGAAGATCGACGGGAACGACATCACGGAGTAGGCCTGCCCGGAGCCCCAGAACGGATAGATCTGGGGCGTGCCCCAGCCCTGGATGTCCTCGGGCATGTACTGGACGATGGACGCGAGCGCCTTGATCGCCGCGATGCCCTGCGGGGTGTTGATCTGCGGGTTCATGTCCGCGTCAAACAGCAGGCCGCCGAAATAGGCCGGGAAATGCCGGTGCGAGAAGTTCACCGAGCGGTAGCCCATCGCGCCGTAAAGCGGCTGTTCGAATGTGATGCCCCAGCGGGTCTCGCCGGCCTTCGTGTGGAAGAACTTCGCCTGTTCCTCCCAGTCCGCCATGGTCGCAGGGCAGCCCAGATCCTTGCCGGTCGCGGCCTTGAATTCCGCCTGTGCCAGCGGGTTCTCGACGATGTCCTTGCGCAGGACAAGCATGATGTGGTCACCGTCCAGGACGAAGCTGTACTGCTTGCCGTTGTAATACTGCTGGGCGACGAACGCTTCGGGAATGCCGGAGAAGTCCGGCTTGTACTTGGCCGCATATTCGTCGAGCGGCTTCAGCACTCCGCAGCTGGCGGCGTCGGGCTGGGTGTAGGGGAAATCGTTGAAGATGTCGAACGCACCTGTTTTGGCGACGCATTCGCCCATCACCTTCGACGGAATATCGGTGTAGCCGAGCGGTTCGGACTTCAGTTCGATCCCGGTCAGCTGCTTCCACTCCTCTGCAAAGTCCGGGAAGGAGTTTCGGTAGAGCGAATTGAGCAGGACGTCGAGTTGGACGGTCTCAAGATTGTTCGCCTTCATGTAGGCACGCGCGCCGTCGATGGCGCGCTGGGCGACCGGCCCGTACTCCTGCTGCGCTTGTGCGGTCGTCACGCCCAGGGCACCGATCGCCGTGGCCGTCGCGAACGCGGCGATGGTCTTGAACTTGGTGGTCCGCTTCATGGTTTCCTCCCAGTAACGGATTGATTTATAAAAAATTTTTCTTTCCTAAGGCCCCGCGGATCATGCGGGATTGGTGCCCGAAGTTCATAAGACTCCGGATCGTTGTTTGAAAGTTAATCACGGGATCGTGAGGTTTACAAACTCCCGGACGCCCAATCCGGCGCATGGCAGGTATGCGATTTTGAGAAGCTGGCGGGTTGCGGCATTCCACCCGCACGCGTGTCGCCTAGGGCCGGTGCGTTCTCCGGGCGGCCTGCACCTGCACCTCGAGCACCTGCAGGAAGTTCGAGCGGTCCTGTTTCGTGAAGCCGCGCGGGCCGCGGGTGGTTTCCCCGGCCGAGCGCAGGTCGGTCATCAGGTCGCGGGTCGCGAGCGCCATGCCGATGGACTGGGTATCCAGGACCCGTCCGTCGGGACGCAGGGCACGCGCGCCGCGCTTGATGCAGCGGTCGGCGAGGGGAATGTCCTGGGTGACAACGATATCCCCGGGACCGATCCGCTCGGCGATCCAGTCGTCGGCCACATCCGCACCCTCCGACACGACCGTCTGGGTGACCAGCGGATGGCCGTGGTAGCCGAACATCCCGCTGTTGCTGACCAGATGCACCTGCAGCTGGTGACGCTCGGCGACGCGGACGATCTCGTCCTTCACCGGGCAGGCGTCGGCATCGACGTAGATGTCGGGTGTCTTCGGGGGCGCCAAAATCAGCGGTATCGGCAGGCGATCACTCGGCCGCCTTGCTGGTGTCCGCGGAGACGCCGCGTTCCCAGTCCGTGATGTAGTCCCGCGTCAGCGGCACCGCGTCCTGGCGCTTGGCGATCTGGATCTGGAAGACCATCTGGCCCATCCGGCGAAAGGACATCTCGCAGCCGAGGAGATAGAACTCCCACATCCGGCAGAAGCGCTCGTCATAGAGTTCCAGCGCCTTGTCACGCTGGGCCATGAAGCGGTCGTACCAGTGATGCAGCGTCTCGGCGTAGTGCAGCCGGAGAATCTCGATGTCCGTTACCCACAGGCCGGCCCGTTCGATGGCGGCCAGCGTTTCCGACAGCGCCGGCGTATAGCCGCCGGGGAAGATGTACTTGCGCAGCCACGGATTGGTGTTGCCCGGCGGTTCCATGCGGCCGATGGAGTGAAGCAGGAACACGCCGTCGTCCTTCAGCAGGTCCTTTGTCTTGCGGAAGTACTCCAGGTAGTGGCCGGCCCCCACATGCTCGAACATGCCGACCGACACGATACGGTCATAGGTGTCGGGCTCGTCGCGATAGTCCTGTAACTTGAACCGGACGCGGTCCGAGAGCCCCGCCTCTGCCGCGCGCCGCTCGCTGACCTTGTGCTGCTCGGTCGACAGCGTGACGCCCGTCACGTCTGCGCCGGTCTGCTTGGCGAGATAGAGCCCCATGCCGCCCCAGCCCGAGCCGATATCGAGCACCTTCATGCCGGGTTCGTTCAGCAGCAGCTTGGCCGCGATGTGGCGCTTCTTGTCTTCCTGGGCGCGCTCGAGGTCGTTATGCGTCCCGTCGAAATAGGCGCAGGAATACTGCCGGTCGCTGTCCAGGAACATGTCGTACAGGTCGTCGGACAGGTCGTAATGATGCGCGACGTTCCGCTGCGCCTTCCCGACCGGGTTGTACTGCTGGATCCGACGGAACACGCGGCTGACATTTGCCGTGAACCCGGTAAGCCAGTGGTCCTCGAAGGTCTCGATATTGCGACCGATCATGTCGAGAAGGTCGTAGAGCGAACCCTCCTCGATCGTCAGCGTGCCGTCCATGTAGGCTTCGCCCGCCGCCATCCGCGGGTTCAGCAGCAGCCGCCGTTCGGTCGCCTTGTCATGAACGCGCACGCACACCTTCGGCGGCGCACCGTTGCCAAGAGAATGACTTTGCCCACTGGCATCGATTAGCGTGAGATCGCCGTCTCCGATAACCGTGCCGAGAAACCGTGCCAGAAGCATCGCAGTCCCCCCGGTTGCAAATTGGTTACGACGCTCGGCGAAAAGCTACCAAAAGACACGCGGACGGGCAAAACACCGTTTTCCGGTCAGGACTTGGACTCGTCCTCGCCGGTCGATGCCGCATCCGCTTCGTCGGTTCCGGCCGGTCCGCCGGTGTCATCCGGCGTGTCGGTGTCCTCGGCTTCCTCGGCGACGCGTTCCGCAACCTCTTCCTCGACCATGCCCTCGACGGCCTCGGCCTCGGCGGTCTTGTCGTCGGCGATCGCGAGCGCCTCCTCGGCCAGCGCGACGGCGGCTTCGGCCGCCTCGGCTTCTTCCGTGATCTCGGTGATCGACTGGCCGCTTTCGCGCTGCATCTGCGCTTCATCCTCGTTGCGCGCGACGTTCACGCTCAACTCGACCTGGACTTCGGGATGTAGCGAAATGCGCACCGGGTGCAGGCCGAGTTCCTTGATCGGCCGGTCGAGCTGGACCTGGCCGCGGCCTACGGTGGCGCCGGCCTCGGTCACCGAGTCGGCAATATCGCGGGCACTGACCGAGCCGTAGAGCTGACCGCTGTCGCCGGCCTGGCGGATCAGGAGGATATCCAGTTCCTCGATCTTGCTCGCGACCGACGCGGCCTCTTCCCGGCGCTGCAGGTTCTCGGCTTCGAGCTGCGCACGCTGTGATTCGAAGTAGCTTCGATTCTGGTCGGTGGCCCGCAGCGCCTTCTTCTGCGGCAGCAGGAAGTTGCGCGCATAGCCCGGCTTCACCGTGACCACGTCGCCCATCTGGCCGAGCTTTTCGATACGTTCTAGGAGAATTACTTCCATGTCACACCTCCTGGCCGTCGGGCAGGATCCCGATCCGGCTGCGAAGATTGAG
>JAEPNS010000277.1 GCA_017643325.1 Alphaproteobacteria bacterium
GCTACGGCCAGACCCTGAGCCAGCCGCTAGTCGTCGCCACGATGATCCAGGCCCTGGAGCTCGACCCGCGCACCAAGCTGTTCGAGGTCGGGACCGGCTCGGGCTACCATGCCGCAATTCTGTCCCATTTGTGTCGCCGGGTGTACACGATCGAGCGCCACAAGCCGCTGCTGGCGGAAGCCATCCGGCGGTTCGACGCGCTGGACCTGCACAACGTGACCGCGATGGCGGGGGACGGCATGAAAGGTTGGCCCGAACAGGCGCCGTTCGACCGGATCAGCGTGACGGCGGCGGGCACCGAACCGCCGCCCTCGCTGCTCGACCAGCTCAAGGTCGGCGGGATCATGGTCATGCCGGTCGGCGGCCAGAGCCAGATTCAGCAGCTGGTGCGCTTCCGGCGCACCGAGGACGGCTACGACAGCGAGGCCATCATGGATGTGCGGTTCGTCCCGCTGCTGCCGGGGCTCGCAAGCGAAACCGGGACCTGAGTCATGCGCCGGCTGGCCATCCCCGCCTGGATTGCGCTCGCCGCGCTGGCGCTGACCGCCTGCGCCGGTTCGGGCGGGCGCGCGGTCGTCGTCGACCGCAGCTATGAGGGTCGCGACCGGAGCAGCGCCGCGCCCGGCGAGTATGTGGTGCAGGCGGGTGACACGGTCTACGGCATCGCCCAGCGCAACGGGATCTCGACCCGCGCGCTGATCGACTGGAACAGCCTGCGTCCGCCCTACACCCTGATTGTCGGCGACCGGCTGAAGCTGCCCGCGAGCGAGGGATATGTCGTCCAGCGCGGGGATTCGCTGTACGCGATCTCGCGGAAGGTCGGTGTCGACATGGCCTCGCTTGCCCGCGCAAACAACCTGCGCGCGCCCTACACGATCCGCGTGGGGCAGAAGCTGCAGTTGCCGCGCAGCGCGGCACCGGCCGCCGTGCAGCGCAGTGTCCAGACCGCCTCGCTGCCCCCGGCGACGCGCCCGGATGCATCGTCCGCGGCGGCGAGCCCCACCGTCAAGCCCGCGCCGCCGCGTGCGCCTGTCGTCACGCGGCCGGTCAGGACTGTGCCCGCACCCCCGCCGCGCGCCGGATCCGGGTTCATCTGGCCGGTGGAGGGGCGGGTGCTCTCGACCTTCGGGGCGAAGAACAACGGGTTGCACAATGACGGCGTCAACATCGCGGCACCGCGCGGTGCGCCCGTGCGGGCCGCCGACAACGGCGTGGTCGCCTATGCGGGCAAGGAGATCCGGGGCTTCGGCAACCTGCTCCTGATCAAGCACGAGGGCGGGCTGATCACGGCCTACGCCCACAACGACGCGGTGCTGGTCGCGCGCGGCGACAAGGTCACGCGCGGGCAGGTGGTGGCAAAGGTGGGGACCAGCGGCGGTGTCGAGACACCGCAGCTCCATTTCGAGGTCCGCCAGGGCACCCGCGCGGTCGACCCGAAGAAATACCTGCCGGGATAGTGCTGTTCTCGACTAAGCCCTCATCCTGAGCTTGTCGAAGGACGAGGGCGCCAAGCTCATGCTTCGACAGGCTCAGCATGAGGCGCCGAGTCTGTGGTGACCGCCGCTAGCCCTTCAGCTCGATCGGCTTGCCGAGCCGTCCGGCGATCTCCTGCACGAACTGCCAGGCGACACGCCCGGAACGCGCGCCGCGCGTCACGGCCCATTCCTTCGCCTCCGCGCGGAGCTGGTCGGAGTCCATCTCCAGCCCGAAATGCTCGCAATAGGCCTCGACCATCGCGAAGAACGTGTCCTGGTCGGTGTTGTGGAAGCCGAGCCAGAGCCCGAAACGGTCCGACAGCGAGACCTTTTCCTCGACCGCTTCCGATGGATTGATCGCCGTCGAGCGTTCGTTCTCGATCATGTCGCGGGGCAGGAGGTGGCGCCGGTTCGAGGTCGCGTAGAACACCACGTTGTCCGGGCGGCCCTCGATGCCGCCCTCGAGCACGGCCTTGAGCGACTTGTAGCTGGTGTCGGAGCTGTCGAAGCTCAGGTCGTCGCAGAACAGGATCGCCTGCCGGCCGCTGTCCCGCAGGATCGCCAGCAGCGCGGGCAGGGTGTGGATGTCCTCGCGGTGAATTTCAACGAGCAGCAGCCCGTTCGCGCTCTCGGCGTCGATTTCCGCATGGGCAGCCTTTACAAGGCTCGACTTGCCGGTGCCGCGTGCGCCCCAGAGCAGGGCGTTGTTGGCGGGCAGGCGGTTGGCGAAACGCCGCGTGTTCTCGATCAGGATATCGGCCTGCCGGTCGATTCCCTGGAGCAGGGTCAGGGGTACGCGGTTCACGGCGGGTACCGGCTCCAGCCAGCCGTCCTCACCGTCGGCGTGCCAGACAAAGGCGGACGCAGCCGACAGGTCCGTTTTCGCGGCCTTGTCGGGCGCGATGCGGTCGAGCGCATCGGCGATGCGCGAAAGCAGGGGGACGAGTTCCGACTCGTTCATCCGTCACGTTCCGGTGATCCGTTGAAAGCGGGCGGACCCTATCGGTCGAAATGCCGCAATTCAAACGCATTTTCGCGCCATGCCTGCGTTGCAATTCCAACGCGCGCCGCTATCATCCGGCGACTTCGAGACAAGGACCCTGGAGGGGGACATGTTCATCACGCCGGCTTATGCGCAAGGCGCCGGCGGGGGCGACGCGTTCACGTCGTTTCTGCCGATCATCCTGATCTTCGTGATCTTCTATTTCCTGCTGATCCGTCCGCAGCAGAAAAAGATGAAGGCCCACCGGGCGATGCTCGGCCAGATCAAGCGTGGCGACAAGGTGCTCACCGGCGGCGGGATCATCGGCACCGTGACCAAGGTCAAGGAGGATACCGACGAGATCACCGTCGAGATCGCGGACGGCATCCGGGTGGAGGTGCTGCGCGGCACGGTCTCCGACGTGCTCAACGCACCGGCGGCGCCGACTGCGGGCGGCGGCAACACACCGGCGGGCGGCAAGGGCGGCCCGACGGTCGTCGGCCCCGCGGCGAACGACGGCGGCAGGGGCGGCGGCCTCCTGGGCGGCCTGTTCGGCGGCCGCAAGTAAGCCCGCAACACTAGGCCCCTACCGGAAAGCGCAGGCGCATGGTCAATTATCCGCGTTGGGCGATGATCCTCACCACGGTCATCGCGCTGCTGGGCGTGATCTATGCCTCGCCGAACTTCCTCCTGTCGGCGGAAGAGGCAGAGGGCCAGACCGGCCTGCTGCCGACGAAGCAGATGAACCTGGGCCTCGACCTGCAGGGCGGCTCGTCGCTGCTTCTGAAGGTGGAGATCGACGTCGCGATCCGAGAGATCATGGAGACGGTCGAATCGCAGGTCCGTGACGAATTGCGCCAGCGTGGCGACCGGATCGGCTATACGGGCCTGCGCTCCAACGAGGAAGCCGTCACGTTCCAGGTCCGCGACCTCGCCGATGTCGGCAAGGTGCGCGAGCGTCTCGATCGCGTTGAGGACGGCATCGTCCTCGAGGAGGTCGGCGAGGGGCGGTTCCGTCTCACGATGACCGAGGAGGAGCTCGCCGAGCGCCGGCAGAACATCGTCGAGCAGTCCATCGAGATCGCGCGTGTGCGTATCGACGAGCTCGGCGTGACCGAGCCCGTCATCCAGCAGCAAGGCGCGGACCGGATCCTTGTGCAGGTCCCCGGCGTGGACGACCCGGACCGGCTGATCGAGATCCTCGGCGACGTTGCGAAGATGACGTTCCATCTCGTCAACGAGGACGCGAGCATCCAGGACGCGCTGAACGGCCGCGTGCCGCCCGGTTCCTTCGTGCGTTACGGGCCCGAGGATGAGGGACGCCCGGCCTTCGTGGTCGAGCGCCGCGTGATCGTCAGCGGCGAGCGCCTGGTCGACGCCCAGCCGTCCTTCCAGGACGGGCAGCCCATCGTGACCTTCCGCTTCGACGCGGCCGGCGGCCAGCGCTTCGGCGAGGTCACGTCCGACAATGTCGGGACACGACTCGCGATCCTCCTCGACGACGAGGTGATCAGCGCGCCGGTCATCCGCAGCGCGATCCTGGGCGGCAGCGGCATTATCACCGGCCAGTTCACGGTCGCCGAGGTCAACGACCTGTCCCTGAAGCTGCGCGCAGGCGCGCTACCTGCGCCGATGACGCCGCTCGAGGTGCGCACGGTCGGCCCGGGGCTGGGCCAGGACTCCATCGACGCCGGCAAGATTGCCAGCATGATCGGCCTCGTCGCCGTGGTGATCTTCATGATCGCCAGCTACGGCCTGTTCGGGCTGATGGCCGCGATTGCGCTGCTCTTCAATCTGTCGCTGATCGTGGCGCTGCTGTCGCTGCTGCAGGCCACGCTGACCCTGCCGGGCATCGCGGGCATCGTGCTGACCATCGGCATGGCGGTCGACGCTAACGTCCTCATCCTTGAACGGATCAAGGAGGAGACCCGCAACGGGCGAACGCCAATTTCGGCGATCGATTCAGGCTACCGGCGGGCGCTGACAACGATCATCGACTCGAACCTGACGACACTGATCGCGTCGATCCTGCTGTTCCAGTTCGGCACGGGCCCGATCAAGGGCTTTGCTGTCACGCTGTCCATCGGGATCCTGACCTCGATGTTCACCGCGCTGATGCTGACGCGCCTGTTCGTCGTCGTGTGGCTGCGCCGCCGCCGGCCGCAAGCGCTGCCGATCTGAGGGCCCGGTCATGTACAAGCT
>JAEPNS010000278.1 GCA_017643325.1 Alphaproteobacteria bacterium
CTATCCCGACTCGCCCCCCGAGCTGCCCGTACACGAGGTCGCGGCGGGCGAGTTCCTTTCGACCCTGCTCGACATCATCAATCCGCTGCAGCACATCCCGCTGGTGTCCAACCTGTATCGCGAAATCACGGGTGACGAAATCGAGCCGGCCGCTCGTGTCGTCGGGGGTGCGGTTTTCGGCGGTCCGCTGGGGTTTGCGTCGGCGACCGCCAACGTGGTGCTCGAGCAGGCGTCAGGCCGCGACATGATGGGCCACGCCGTCGACATGGTGACAGGCGGTGGCGACAGGAACCTGCTCGAAGCCGGCGAACCGACGCCTGATCAGATGATTTCAACCGCCGAAGCCGCCACCTCAGACCCGGGTATGGGCGATATCGTCTGGAGCGGGCCCAGGGTAGTGCCAAGCCTCGCAAGGGCAGATTATACTACTGAAAAACAAGGAGTTACTGAGGCTTTGGCATCCTCTAGGGTGAACACTACCAAAGAGTATGGCCAGCCCACTACCGACGATCCTACAACTGCCGTCGATGATGCCGCCGAAGCGGTGGCGGCAGGCGCCAATACCGCACGCCCGGCCTGGATGGCAGAGGCGATCGAGGTCGCACAGCAGATCGAGGCCGCACGGGCATCCGGGACGCAGGCCCCCGACCCGCTCCGCACGTCGACGCCCTGGATGGCGAACGCGATGCTCGAGGCCCTGGACAAGTACGAAGCAATGGCGCGGGACCGGTCGGACAGGGCCGACGAGCCTGACCATGGCCGAGAGCGCCCTGACCGGTCGTAACCGGGCGCCGGTTTCACGCTCTGGCGCAAGCCGCTTTTTTGCCGATAAAGTCGCACGATGAACCTGTGCGTCACCCCTGCGGGCGGCCACCGCGGCTGGCTCGATTTCGAAGGCACGCGCCATCCGTGCGCCCTGGGCCCGGCCGGCATCCGCGACAACAAGCGAGAAGGAGACGGGGCGACACCGCGCGGGTCTTTTCCGTTGCGGCGGGTGCTTTACCGGGCAGACCGAGTTTCCCGGCCGGATTCGGGCCTACCCGTTTCTGAAATCGGCGCCCGGGACGGCTGGTGCGATGCGCCGGACGATCCCGCCTACAACCAGCAGGTCCCGCTTCCCCACACCGCATCGGCGGAAAATCTTTGGCGCGACGACGGGGTATACGACCTGCTTGTCGTCGTTGGATATAACGATGCGCCGGTCGTCGGCGGGCGCGGGAGCGCAATATTCCTCCACGTTGCGAGCCCCGAATTCGGGCCCACGGAGGGCTGCGTCGCGCTTGAGATCGGGGCGCTTCAGGCGATTGTGGCCCGCCTGGCGCCCGGGGACACCATCGAGACACGCACAAGCTGACCGCAGACACCCGGCGCGCGCTCAGCCGCGCGCCTGCCGCGCCCCGAACACGCCCGTGCCGACACGCACGTGGGTCGCGCCCAGCTCAACCGCGGCCGCATAGTCGGCCGACATCCCCATGCTGAGCCCGGAGAGCCCGTTTCGTGCCGCGATCCGCGCGAGCAGGGCGAAATGCGGCGCAACCGGCTGATCGACGGGCGGGATGCACATCAGGCCCTCAACGGGCAGGCCCATCTCCCGGCATTTCGCAACGAACGCGTCGGCCTCGGCGGGCAGGACGCCGGCTTTCTGGGGCTCCTCGCCAGTGTTGACCTGAACGAAACAGCGCCGGGACATCCCGGCGGCGTCAAACGCGCGCGCCAACCGCTCCGCGAGTTTCGGGCGATCGACAGTCTGGATGACATCGAACAGCGCGACCGCGTCCTTGACCTTGTTCGTCTGCAACGGGCCGACGAGGTGCAACTCAAGGTCCCTGGTCTCGGTACGGCGCTGCGCCCAGTGTTCCTGCGCCTCCTGAACGCGATTCTCGCCGAACACCCTCTGTCCGGCGGCCACGGCGGCGGCAATCCGCTCGTCCGGTTGCGATTTGCTGATCGCCACGAGGACCACGTCGTCCGCTGTTCGCCCCGCGCGCTCGGCAGCCTGCGCGATCCTTGCGCGAACCTCTTCGAGATGGCCTGCCACTTCCGTTTCGGTCGTCAAGGATCCTGCTCCGGTGTTCGATCGCGGCCGCTCGCCAAAACGGCTGCATCCGATGTTCGCAACGCCACAAACATATTATAACGGGGCCATGGCCAACCGAATCCAATCCTTCGCGGACCTAATCGCGCCGTTCGACGAGGCAACGTTCTTCGCCGAGTACCACGACCGCAAGCCCCTGCATATCCATGCGCCGGCTCCCGACAAGCTCGACGACGTGATGACATGGGACACGCTCAGCGCCCTGTTGAACATGACGGCCATCTGGGACCCGAACAGCCTGAAGCTTTACCTCGATACCAAGCCGATCCCGGTGGACCAGTATTGCCGCCAGGCCGTCGCCCGGCACGGCCAGCAGGCGATGCAGCCGGACGCGGACAAGGTCAAGAGCTGGCTGCGGCGCGGCGCTTCCATTGTCGCCAACGACATCGACACGCTGACCCCGGGCCTGCGGTCCGCCGCGGACGCCCTCGAGGCCAGAACGGGCGGCAAGGTGCAGAGCAACCTCTATTGTTCCTGGAACCAGCACCAGGCGTTCCCGACCCATTTCGACACCCATGAGGTCTTTGCGCTGCACGTGGCCGGCGAGAAAGTCTGGCGGATCTACGAAGGGCGGCTGGACAACCCGATCGCGAGCGACGCGTTCCAGTCGCTGGATGACGAGTTCCACGAGGCAAACCGCGGCGACGTCCTGGACGAGGTCACGTTGCGGCCGGGCGATGTGCTGTACATCCCCCGCGGCCAGTACCATGACGCCCTCGCCTCCAGCGACGGGTGCATCCATCTTTCCTTCGGCGTCACCCACGTCATCGGATACGACGTGATGAACCTGATGTTCGAGCGCGCCATGACCGAGCCCATGTTCCGGCGCCATATGCCCACGGACGAGGACGCGGCACGCGCCTGGATCGCCCGGATGTCGGACAGGCTGGCGGAACTCGGGAAAGACGACGAAATCTGGAACGCCCTCAAGGACTTCCGCAGCACCTTCGAGTATCCGCGCGGCGGCTTCGATCTGCCGCAGGACGCCTACACCGCGGACGATTCGGAGAGTTTCACGATCACGGCGTCCAGCCTGAAAGTGGTCCGCGAAAACGGCCGCGCGGTGCTGGAGAGCGCAAAGGGGCGGGTCGGGATCCCGCAGGATATCGCCGACCCGGTGGCGTGGATCGTGGACAGGCGTGAATTTTCCGGGAACGAGCTCGCGGCGGAGTTCCCGGCGATCGGCGCCGAAGCCCGGAACAAGCTGATCCAGGACCTTGTGGGCATGCGCATTCTGGCGCCGCGCTAGCGTTGTATCACGCCGCGGCGACCGGGAAATGCCGAGAAAATAAGCAAAATCAACGGTCTACCCATCCGCCCGGTTTTCAGGAACGAGCGCCGTGCGGGCGTGTCCAAAGCGCCGCAGGATGCAAAGAACCCTTTCGTTTCTAGCAACTTAACCGGTGTGGTGAAATTGTCACACTCGGTGGAAAACACATTCTCCGCAAGACGGTATTCGTTGCAAACCTCCCGAGGCCGGGGTTTTATCCGGCCAAGGCTTCGCTAACAGGAGTCTGGCGTCCGCGAAAGCGCCAGGGTTACGGAGCTGAATTGGTCCCCGAGAGGGGATTTTATCGCGGACGCAAGTCCATGATCATGGAGGTTGGACAACAATGAAGAAGACACTTCTTGCCAGCTCGGCTCTCGTTGGTGCGTCGCTGATCGCGGCCCCGGCAATGGCCGGTACGGTTGGCTCGAAGGATGCCATGAGCGTTTCGCTCTCCGGCACCCTTTGGTTTGCCATTGCCCTCGTCGACGAAGATGTTTCGGCGGGCGAAGGCCGTGGTTACAAGTTCAAGGTCAACGAGACCGAAGTTCACGTCAAAGCCGAGAACACGGCCGACAACGGCATCAAGTACGGTGTCGAGATCGAGCTGAACGGCGGCGGCTCCGACGGCTCCGCGGCCGACGAGTCGTATGCGTATCTCGACAGCGATCAGTGGGGCCGCCTGGAACTGGGCGACAACGACGACGCGTCGAACCGCATGCAGCTCGGTTCGTGGAACGCCCACAAGGGCCTTGGCGGACCGTTCGGCGGTCTCGGCATGCTCCTGACCGGCTGGGAAAGCCTCGGTGGCGACAACCTTGTCGCACGCGCCGACTGGCAGCCGCTCACGTCGGGTGACTCGACCAAGATGACCTACTTCACCCCGCGCTTCGCCGGCTTCCAGCTCGGTGCCTCGCTGACCCCGGACTCGGGTGTTCAGGCGGGTACGGCTGACCTGTTCGGCGAGACGGACAACGACGGTGACTTCGAGAACACCGTTGGTCTCGGCGCCAACTACGTCGGCAAGTTCGACGAAGTCGGCATCGGCCTGTCCGTCGTCGGTGAGTTCGGTGACGACGAATCCACCTCGGGTTCGGACCAGGCCCAGGAAGACCTGGAGATCTGGGGCATCGGCGGTAAGGTTGACTTCGCTGGCTTCACGTTCGGTGCACACTGGCGTGACTACGGCGACACCAACCTGACCAACGCGGTCGCGAACGCCGGCGGTGACGGTGGCGACCAGTGGTCGGTCGGTCTCGGCTACCAGGCTGGCCCGTGGGGCGTGAGCGTCTGG
>JAEPNS010000279.1:0-280 GCA_017643325.1 Alphaproteobacteria bacterium
GTCGGGCCACCTGCGAATCGTCTCGGACCTCATGGGGCTGGCGGACAACACGCTGGTGATCGACGTGGCGGTCCATGTCGGCACGCTGTTCGCGGTAATGCTCTATTTCTGGCGCGAGCTTCTGTTCATCGCGACGGGGCTCGGCAACGCGGCACGCGGACGACGCCACGACGGTGCACGACTTGCCGGCTACCTCGTCCTCGCAAGCATTCCCGTGGCACTCGCCGGGTATTTCGGGCGCGAGCTGATCGAGGCGTCGCTGCGCAGCCTGGAAATCGTC
>JAEPNS010000279.1:290-4631 GCA_017643325.1 Alphaproteobacteria bacterium
TCGGGTGGGCGACCGTCGGGTTCGCCCTTCTGCTCTTCGCCGCCGACCGCTACGGCATGCGAATCCTGCGCATGGAGCACATGAACGTCCCGAATGCCGTGGTGATCGGCCTCGCACAGGCGCTGGCCCTGATCCCCGGCACCAGCCGGTCCGGCATCACCATCACCGCCGCGCGGTTTCTCGGGTACGAGCGCGCGGAGGCGGCGCGCTTCTCGATGCTGTTATCGATTCCGGCCATCGCCGGCGCCGGCGCGCTTGTCGGGCAGCAACTGGTCGAGACCGGGGACCCGCTGCTGACGCGCGCGGCGCTCATCGCCGCGGGCCTGTCCTTCGTCGCGGCGCTCGTCGCCATCGCGCTGTTCCTGCGCTGGCTGCGCTTCGCGGGTTTCGGACCGTTCGTCGTCTACCGGCTGGTCGTCGGCGGCGTGATTCTCGCCTGGGCCTACGGCGCGATCTAGGCGATCGGCGTGCGGCCGATGCGCCCGCCCTTGCGATAGCGGTGCACGTAGGTCGGCAGGATCGACTCGACCGCCGTGGGCGAGATCCCGAGATCCGCCAGGGTCAGTGCATCGTCGGCGACAACATTGTCCTCGCGCAGCGATTTCATGGAATCACGGGTGACCGGCGGGTTGGGCAGGAATCTCACCAGCTTCGGCGGTATTTCCAGAAGGCCCGCAAGGATATCGCCCGCAAAGAACGGCAGCGGGACGAGCAACCGGTCGCGCCGGATTTCCTCGAGCAGCAATTCCATCAGCTCGGCGAAGGTGTAGACGCGCGGCCCGCCGACCTCGTAGATCTTGCCGGCGGCCCCAGGGTCCGCCAGCGCCGCCACGATCGCGTCGGCGACGTCCGCGACGTAGACCGGCTGGAAACGGGTCTCGCCGCCGCCATAAAGCGGCAGCGCCGGCGCGACGCGCGCAAGACCGCCGAACAGGTTAAAGAAGCCGTCCTCCGGCCCGAAGATCACCGACGGCCGCACGATGGTCGCATCCGGGAACGCCTCCCGGACCGCTTCCTCGCCGGCCGCCTTGGAGCGCGAGTATTCCGACAGCGCCGTGCGCGAGGCACCGATCGCCGACACCTGGACCATGGCCTTGCAGCCCGCATCGGCCGCCGCCCGCGCGATGGTCGCCGGCGCGTCCACATGGAGCGCCTTGAAGGTCTGGCGCCCCCGCTCGGCCAGGATGCCGACAAGATTGATCACCGCGTCGGCGCCGTCCACGGCCGCGCGCACCGCTGCCTCGTCGCGGATATCGCAGGCGACGGGGTTCACCTGCCCGACCTGTCCAAGCGGCTTCAGATGTTTCGCTGCTTCCGGGTCGCGGACGCCCACGCGCACAACGGCGTCCCTGTCAGCGAGCCGCTCGACCACATAGCGTCCGAGGAATCCCGAGCCGCCGAAAACCGTGACCTGATCCAGATCCATGCCGTCACTCCCGGGCCCACCGGTGCGGGGCCCGCCCGCTGTATAAACCCCCGCCGCATGGCCTGCCAAGCACAGCGGTTGACACGAACAAGCCCGAGGCGCTAGCAACCGCGCGCCCGGCGCGGATCCCGCCGGAAAGCTGGCGGACGCGCGCTTTGGACATCGAACTTCACAAACACGACCTTCCCGACGGCCTCGATCTCGGCGACACGATCGCCGTGGACACGGAGACAATGGGCCTGAACCTGCTGCGCGACCGGTTGTGCGTGGTGCAGCTTTCGGCCGGCGACGGCGTCGCCCATCTCGTCCAGTTCCCGGCCAGCGAGGGGGACGCCTACGATGCGCCCAACCTGAAGGCGCTGCTGGCCGACCGCAATCGGCTCAAGCTCTATCATTTCGCGCGGTTCGACCTCGCCGCGCTCAAGCAGTATCTCGGGGTCGATGCGAGCCCTGTCTACTGCACGCGCACGGCCTCTCGCCTGGTGCGCACCTTCACCGACCGGCATGGGCTCAAGGACCTCTGCCGCGACCTGCTCGGCGTCGATATCTCCAAGCAGCAGCAGAGTTCCGACTGGGGTGCGGACGAACTCAGCCCGGAACAGCTCGAATACGCCGCAAACGACGTATTCTTCCTGCACGAGCTGAAGTCGCGCCTGGACACGATGCTCGACCGGCATGACCGGATGGCCCTCGCCGAGGCCTGTTTCGACTTCCTGCCGGCACGGGCGGCGCTGGACCTGGCCGGGTGGCCGGAGATCGACATCCTGGCGCATAACTGAACCGCGGGAAGCGCCCCCGCGTTTGACGATTCGGGGCGTTCGCCCCATACTTCAACCACTTGATTCGCCGGACTTTCTGCCGATTCCGCCGGGTCATCCGCATCGACGCCCGAGATGAACGACACGCCCGTGACCGGCCCTGCAAAATCCCGCTCCCGAACCGCACGCGACCGCAGTGCGGAGGCCGATATCGAGGCAGCCCGGCGGGTGTTCCGCCTCGAGGCGGACGCCCTGCGCGCCATGGGAGACGCGCTGGACGACACCTTCGTGCGCGCGGTCGAGTTGATCGACGGCGCCAGCGGCCGTGCCGTCGTGACCGGCATGGGAAAGAGCGGCCATATCGCGCGAAAGATTTCCGCGACGCTCGCCAGCACCGGCACGCCATCGCTGTTCGTCCACCCGGGCGAGGCCAGCCACGGTGATCTGGGCATGATCACCCGCGACGACGCCGTGCTCGCCCTGTCGAACTCGGGCGAAACGCCGGAACTCGCGGACGTCATCAGCTACTGCCGCCGGTTCGACGTACCGCTGATCGCGATCACGGGTCGCGCGGCCAGCACGCTGGGGGAGAACGCCGACTGCACGCTGCTGCTGCCGCCGGTCGCCGAGGCCTGCCCCATGGGACTGGCGCCCACGACCTCGACAACCGCGATGATCGCCATGGGCGATGCACTCGCGATCGCGCTCCTCGACCGGCGCGGCTTCACGGCCGAGGATTTCCAGGTTCTGCATCCCGGCGGCAAGCTCGGGCAGAGTCTGCTGCGCGTCGAAGACCTGATGCACCAGGGCGATGCGCTTCCCCTGGTGGCGCCGGACGACAAGGTGGCCGACGCGCTTCTGGTCATGACCGCGAAGGGTTTCGGCTGCGCCGGCGTGGTCGATTCGGCGGGCGACCTTGTCGGCGTGATCACCGACGGCGACCTTCGCCGCCATATGTCCGACACATTGCCGAGCCTTACTTGCGGCGACATCATGACCGGCAATCCGAAGACCATCCGCGTCCAGGCCCTTGCGTCAGAAGCGCTCGGCCAGATGAACGCCAGCCAGATCACCTCGCTGTTCGTCGCGCGCGGCAACGCGCCGGTCGGCATCCTGCATATCCACGACTGCCTGCGCGCAGGCCTCGTCTGACAGCAACATGACCGAGCCCGGGATCACCACGGCCGCACCCGCCCCCGCCGAAGGCCGGGACGCCGGCGCGCGCCGGACGCGGCTGGGGGATGCACCCCGGCGCCGGCGCAGTGGTTTCGGACGCTCGCGCCTTGTGTCGACGTTGAAGTATGTGCTGCCGGGCCTGGCCTTCCTCATCCTGGTCCTTGCCGCGCTCTGGCCGCGCCTGTCGCCCGACGAAGACAGGTTTACCATCGACCTCGCGGCCGTCGGCCCGGAGGGCGGCAGCAAGCCGCAGGTGCTCAACCCCAGGCTTCAGGGCATCGATTCCGAACGCCGCCCCTTCCAGATCACAGCCGACCTCGGCGCACGCGCCATCGGCGAGGACGGCGAGGAGATCTACGACCTGACGAACCCGACCGCCGACATCGTGTTGAAGGACGGCTCCTGGATTGCGCTCAATGCCAACGACGGCCGGTTCGAGAGCGCGACCGACATCCTGCACCTGAACGGCGATGTGAACCTGTTCCACGACGAGGGTTACGAGTTCAAGACAACATCAGCGCGCGTGCACTTGAAGGACAGTTCTGCATCCGGCGACGAGCCGGTCGCCGGCCAGGGTCCGTTCGGCATCCTGAATGCCGAGGGCTTTCGGGTGCTCGATTCCGGCGCACGGGTGTTGTTCATCGGGCCCGCCAGGCTGACCGTATTCGAAGGAGCCCCGCCCCAATGAAGCCGTTCATGCTGACACTCGCGATGGCCGCGATGCTGATGCTGGCAGGCCCGCATCACGCGGGCGCGCAGTCGCTCGGTTTCGGCGGCACCGGCGATGGCCCGATCCAGATCGAGGCCGACGACGGCATCGAGTGGCAGCGAAGCAACCAGCTTTATCTCGCACGCGGCAACGCCCGCGCCAGCCAGGGCGGTGTAAGGGTCGAGGCCGACGAGCTCATCGCCCACTACCGGCCGAACGCCGCCGGAGAGAACGAAATCTACCGCATCAATGCGAACGGGAACGTGCGGATC
>JAEPNS010000027.1 GCA_017643325.1 Alphaproteobacteria bacterium
GTTCGTTGCCATATTGCCCGCCGATGGCATGGCATGCGTCCTCGACCAGCGCGATTCCGTGTTCGTCGGCGACCGACCGGAGACCCGGCATGTCACAGACTCGCCCCGCCAGATGGACCGGCAGCGCGACCTTCGGCCTTCCGTTCGACCGTTTGATGGCGTCGCGCAGTGTGTCGGGCGTCATCAGGCCGGTGTGCGGGTCGACGTCCGCAAAGACGACCCTCGCGCCCTGGTGCGCGGCCACATTCGCCGTGGCAACGAAGGTGATCGCCGGTACGATGGCGGTATCTTCGGGCCCGAGACCGAGACCCATCACCGCGAGGTGCAATGCGGCCGTGCCGCTGTTGCACGCGACAGCGAACTCCGCGCCGGTGGCTGCCGCGGCGGCTTCCTCGAACCGTGCGACCTCCGGTCCGGTCGTGAGGAAGTCGGAACGGAGCACGGCTGCGACGGCCGCCACGTCGTCTTCGTCGACATGCTGGCGTCCGTAGGGAAGGAACGGCCGGTCGTCCGTCATGCGCTCTTCCGCACCGAGAACACGGGCTCGATCGGTGTGCCGCCAATCCGTGACAGGACGTCACCCGCATCGAGCGCCCCCTTCACGGTATCCAGTGCCCGGTCATATGCGGCGAGGACAATGTCCCGGTCTTCGTCGTCATGGGCGAAGCACACGTTGTGGCTGGCGTTGATCAGGACCCCGGCGGCGAGCATCTCGCGCAGGAACAGCGTCTTGATCGCGGCCGCGTTCGTGCCGCCGCGGTCGTGGAAGGCGAGAATTGGCCAAGGGGCCGCACCCTGCAGCGCGATCACGTCATTCAGGCCGGCCGTCGCGATCCGGTCCTCGGCGGCGTGCTTGAGCTCGCCGCCATAGGACCAGAGCCGTGCCGGGACTTCCTCGCGCTCGAGCTTGTCGAGCGTTGCAATCGCTGCTGCCAGCGACAACGCCTCTCCGCCGAAGGTGGCCGAAAAAAAGATGTCCTCCATCAGCCGCATGTACTCTCCCTTGCCGACGATGGCGGAGATCGGCATGCCGTTGCCCATCGCCTTCCCGAAGGCCGCCAGGTCTGGCACCACACCGTAATGCGCCTGAGCGCCGCCAGCCGCCCACCGGCACCCGGTGATGACCTCGTCGAACACCAGCAGGGCACCATGTTGTAAGGTCAGATCGCGCAGCCCTTCCAGATATCCCTCGTGCGGTTCCGCGGCGCTTGCGGGTTCCACCACCAGCGCGGCGATCTCGTCGCCCTGCCTGGCGAAAAGGTCTTCCATCGCGTCCAGGTCGTTGAACGGCATCGTCGTGGACAGGGCGCGCACCGCATCGGGAACGCCCAGGTGGCGCGGAGTCGCGCCGATGTACCAGTCCTGCCAGCCGTGATAGCCGGTCATCACTACGCGGTCGCGCCCTGTGGCGGCACGGGCGAGACGCACCGCGGCCGACGTCACGTCGGAGCCGTTCTTGCCGAACCGGACCATCTCGGCGCACGGGATCAGGCGCACCAGCCGCTCGGCGAGGGCCGCTTCCAGTTCGGTCGCGAGGGAGAAGGTGATACCGGCAGCCAGCTGTCGGCGAATTGCCGTGTCCACGTCCGGGTCCCGGTATCCCAGCACGATCGGCAGGAGCCCGGACACCAGGTCCACATACTCGTTGCCGTCCACGTCCCACACGCGGCCGGCATCCCCGTGGTCAAGGAAGAGCGGCGCGGCGGCCTGGGGGTACTGTATGCGGCTTTTCGAGAAGGTCTGCGATCCGAGCGGTATGGTTCGCTCCGCGCGTTCAAGAAGCGCGTCCGAACCGGTGTAGCGGCCCTCGTTGTCGCCTGCCCGGGCCTCGATTTCGGGTTCCGGGTCGGGCCGGGCTGCGAGCGAATCCGAAACCGAAAGGATTTCGGCAAGCGCCGGCGGGGTCTCCGGGTCGAGATGTTCGACCAACGCGCGCAGCCGTTCGAGATCGTCCCCGGTGTCGAGGGTCCAGCGTTCGTCGGCCAGCCCGGGAATCGGGCAGACCAGGCTCTCGACCCGGAAGCGCCCCCGCCGGGCCCGGATGTATGGGGTGACATGTTCCCGGTCGAACGCGCGTGTCGCCTCCAGGTTTACCGTGTCCAGTACCGACCGGCGCATCGCCTCGCAGTCGAGCCCGTCGGGCCAACTCCGCGGATCGAAGTTCGATGCATAGCCGGCGCCGGTCCGGCGCAGGAGCGCCAGCACCTGGCCTGCCACGGCAGGGTCCAGGAGCGGACAGTCGGCGGTGATGCGCATGACGATGTCGGCCCGTGCCGCCGCGGCGGCCCCGGCAAACCGGGCAAGCACATCGTCTTCAGGACCACGGAAGCATTCGACCCCGGTCTCGGCGCACCATTCCGCGACGGCGTCATCGGCTGGCTTGTCCGAGGTGGCGACCCACACGTCGTCGATCCCGGCAATCGATTGCGCGGTTCGCACCACCCGGTGAAGGACCGGGTGTCCGCCAAGGTCCATGAGGACCTTTCCGGGCAGGCGTGACGAACCCATGCGGGCCTGGACAATGGCGACCGTCCGGCTCATTGCACCCCCTTCACCCGGGCCGCCAGGGCGATTTCCAGCGGCACCAGACCGTCGCGGGCAGGACTGACCGGGTCGGCACCGTTCAGGCAGTCGAGGAAGTGCCGGGCTTCGGCGATATAATCGTCGTCGAAACTGCCGTCGAAACGCTCCTTGCGAATGACCGAGCCGTCGACGGCATGGACGTCGAGTGTGCGTGCGATCAGGTCCGCCCGCGCGAAGCCGTCGTCGCCCGCGACCTCGACCATGCGCTGGGCGGGCCGCGTCAGGTAGTCGACATGGATGTTCGACCTGGCACCGGTTGCATGCGCCACCACCAGGTCCGCCATGTCCTCGGTCGGCAGGCCGACCCGCCCCGTGTTGGCAGCTGCAGCCGTGACGAGCTCACCGGGGCCCAGCAGGTGCACGGCCAGGTCGATTTCGTGCGTGAAGTCCATGATCACGCCGCCGGCCTGAGGGTCGGCAGCATAGCCCGTCCGGTGGTCTCGGCCGGGCCGCCAGTCCGGCAGATGGCTCGCGGCGAGCGCGCGCAGCCAGATCGGGTTGCCGATGGTCCTGTCGGCCAGCAGGCTGCGAAGACGGGAAACAGCCGGATGGAAGCGAAGATTATGTCCGACAACAACGATGCGTCCTTCCCGTTCGGCGCGTTCGACGAGGGCCGCCGCGCGCGCCCGGTCGTGGCCGAGGGGTTTCTCGACGAGGACATGGCAGCCGGCATCGAGCGCCGCCTCGAGGTCATCGAGATGAGCCTTGCTCGGCGAAGCGACAATGACCGCGTCGGCGTCCTCGAGCGCCGCGGCGCGGGTCTCGCGGCGTTCGGCAATGTCTGCGCCTGCCGCGCGGTCGGGGTCATATCCGGTAACGCGCGCGCCGAGCGCGGCCAGGTTCCGTGCGTGACGTTGTCCGATGGAACCGAGGCCGAGCACCGCAACGGTGTGGGTTTCCGGCATGTCAGGCGAACCTGCACAGCAGCACGTGGTCCTGCCACCCGTCCCGGTGGCGGAAATGTTCGGGGCGTCGGCCCTCTTCGGTGAAGCCGGCGGCAAGGAAGGCTTTCCGGGCGCCGATGTTTGCGCCGTAGCAACCGGCCGTGACCTTGTGCAGGCCCAGGTCTTCGAGCGCGTGACGGGAGAGCGCATCGATGGCTTCGCGCGCCAGCCCGCTGCCCCAACGCGACCTGTCGCCGATGAGCAGGCCGATATCGCCGCGTGCGTGGTGCCGGTCGATCGGCCCGATCTTGATGTTGCCGACGTGGCTGTCATCGTCCTTTGCGAACATGCCCAGAAGAAGCTGGTTCGGGTCGGCGTTGGTCGACTCGATGAAGGCCGCGAGATCGTCGGCTGTGTGGTTGCGGAAACGCGATTCGAGGAACTGCATCAGTTCGGGGTCGTTCATCCACGCGAGATAGGGGCCGCTCGCATGTGTGCGATCGAGTTCGGTAAGCACCAGCTGTTCGGTCTCGAGGCGGGTCATGGGCGCATCGGCTGTCCGGCGTTGGCGAGGACCCGCTTCAGCTTGACGATGTTGTTGTCCGAAAAGACCAGCATGGTGCCGAGCGCGAGGGAATCGACCCCGGCCTCCATCGCGTCGGTCAGCTGGTCCAGTGTTCCAGCGCCGCCCTCGAGGATGATCGGCACGTTCACGTATGCCCGCGCGTCGTGGAAGAGGGCTGTGTCGAACCCGGTCCGCGTACCTTCCCGGTCGACCGCCATCAACCGGATCTCCCCGGCTCCGCGCGTGACTCCCTCCGCCAGCCAATGACGCCAGTCGGTGGCACCGTCCGCGGAGCCCGTCCGGTGGTCGTAGAGTTTCCTCGATCCGTCCGCTCCGGTTTCGATATCGATCCCGAGCACCACGGCCTGGCGTCCGCAAAGCCGTGCGATTTCCGAGATCAGTTCCGGGCGTTGCCGGGCAGTCGAAGTCAGGCAGATCTTGTCAGCGCCCGCGCCGAGGCAGGCGCGTGCCATGTCCACGGAGTCGACCCCACCGCCGACGGTCAACGGGATCTGCGTTTCCGCCGCCACCACGGCGACGGTATCGAGGTCCGGAGGGCGCCGGTCCCGGGACGCGTCAATATCGAGGACGATGATTTCGTCCGCCCCCTGTGCATTGTGGGCGCGCGCGGTCGTCGCAGGGTTGCCCGCGTCGCGGTGTTCGGCGAATGCGCGACCCTTCACGAGGCGGCCTTCGCGCAGGAGCAGGCTCGGGATCAGCCTGTTTGCGGGCATGCGGTCAGGGCGTCCAGTCGAGGAAGGTTTCGATGAGGCGCAGCCCGTTAAGCTGGCTCTTCTCCGGGTGGAATTGCACCGCGACCACATTGTCCTTCTGGATGGCGGCCACGATCTCGGCGTCGTTCCCGCCACCGATGTCTGCTGTCGCGGCGATCGCGACCCGGTCCGTGACCAGACAGTTTGAATGGCAGAAGTAGAAATAGTTCGACTTCTCGTTTCGTCCGAAGAACGTGGACGCCGGCCCCTCCACCGGATCGATCCGGGTCCAGCCGATATGGGGCGAACGGATACCGGTTCCCGCCACGTTCTCAATCGGCCCGACATGGCCGTCGAACCAGCCGAACCCCTCGTGGGAGCCGAATTCCTCGATCTCATCCGCCAGCAGCTGCAGGCCGAGACATATTCCGAGGATGGGTGTCCCGCGCGCCCGCGCCGATTGCAGTGCCTGGTCGAGCCCCTGCGTGCGCAGCACCGCCAGGGCGCTTCCCGCGGCGCCCACGCCGGGAAGAATGATCCGCTCTGCGGCGGCGATCTCGTCCGGTGCGCCCGTGACGAGGGCATCCGCTCCGGCATGGTCAAGAATGTTCTCGACCGAGCGGATGTTGCCCGCGCCGTAATCGACGACAGTCACGTTCATCTTCGATAGGGCGGTCTGGCCTCAGGCGGACGCTGCGTTGCGGTAAAGCGCGCCGGCGCTGACCCGGATCAGGGTCTTGGCCTGGCCGGCCGGCGAGTGCCCGAAGATGTCGAGCGCGTTCTCGACCTCCCGGTACTGGGTCGGCGTCAGTTCGAAGCGGATCCGGGTCGGCGCGTCGAACGCGAAATCGTCGAGGTTCCCAGTTTCCGGGTCGTTCAGCCAGGCCGCGATGTCGTAGGAGAAAGCCTCCTCCGGTACCGTTTCGAGGCGGTCCCCGCCGAAGAGATTGTGGCCGCGCGCGGTGCAGAAGCGCCGCACATCGTCGAACTTGTCCCGCGAGGTGCTGTCCGCTGCGGTCTGCGCGAACAGTTCTGCCGCATGATGGAAGATACATGTCGTCAGTTCCGGCATTGCACCCGCAATCGCGGCAGCCTCGTAGCTCTGGCTCAGGTTCTTGCCGTCCTCGCCGTCGACCAGTCGCTGGAAGTTTTCGTCGTCGGCATAGTGGGCGACGATCTCCTCCTCCGAATCCCAGAGTTCTCCGACGGTGTCGCGTCCGAAGTCGGCAAACAGCTCGGCCAACGCGGTCGGTGCGGCGTCGCTGCCGCGAAGCGACTCGTCGTTCAGGGCGTCGAGCATGCGCCGCAGCAGGCTCATCACGCCGATATTTTCCTCGATCATCAGGCGGATCAGCGCGCGGAAGCCGTGGTTGTTCACCCAGCGGATCAGCAACGCCATCTTGCGGGCCTCGACATAGTCCTCGAACGACAGCGTCGATGTCTCGATGCCCACTTCCTCGACCTCGATCACGTTGCGGCCGGACAGGAGCTTGGTGAAGTCGCGCGGGATGATGCGCCACTTGGTGCGGATGTCCCACATCTTGCGCTGTGCGGGGCTTGCCAGCTCCGAGCCGTTCACCAGCATCAGCGTGTAGGGCACGACCGAATCGACATTGGTGTCCAAGAGGTCACCGAGCACCTTGAAGTGCGAATCGAGCGTCTCGCCCGGAAGACCGAGGATGACCTCTGAGTTGGTCGGGAGGTGCGCTTGCTTGATGGTCGGCTGAAGGTCGAGGAAGTCGTCGAGGCGGATATTGTCGCGCTTGATGTTCGTCAGCACGTTCTCGGTGAGCGACTGGACCGAAAGTGAGAGACGGAGCGAGCCGTTCAGCTTCTCGATGGCCGCGATGACGCGTCGCTTCGCATTCTTTCCGGTCGTCGCGTCGATGTAGCGCGGGTATCCGTACTTGGCCTGGCTCTCTGCCAGCACGTCGCAGATCTCGACGTCGCGCTTGAGCATCCCGAAGTTCAGGTCCGAAACGAATAGGCTGTGCACGGAGGACGGGACACGCTCTCCGATATACCGGATTTCCTCGATCACCCGTTCGAGCCCGAAATTGTTGACCTTGCTCACCAGCTTGGTGCCGTCGTGGCAGAAGGTGCACTGGAACGGGCAGCCGCGGTTGGTCGAGATCATCGGCGCAAGGCGTCCGTCGAAGAACGGGTCGAGCAGGCCCGTGAGATAGGGCGACGGGATTTCCTCGAGATCGCGCGGGCGAATCGCCATCGGCGGCGCCACGAGGCCGTCGGCACCGTCCCATTGCGCGCACCCCTCGACAGGCTCGCTGCGCATCCGCTTGCGGGCCGCCGCACCGCTGTCCTCGCCAAGCCGCATCTCGACGATATTGGCAAAGCCGTACTCGCCGTCGAGATAGACGTAGGCGTCGAGGATCGGCCGCTCGCGCAGGAACCGGATCTGGCTCTCGGTGTCGTGGGGGAAATTCGGTCCGCCCATGATGCGCAGCGCATCCGGGTTTCGCTCGGCCAGCTGCTCGAACAGCGCCAGGCCGACATTGTGGCACCAGGGGTAATTCGACAGGCCGAGGACGTCCGGCGGTGCATCGGCGATCGCCTGCTCGAGGTCGTGGATGTACTTGAACAGCCGGACCTCGATGTCGTCGCCGAAGCGCTTGATGGCATATGCGCCGACCAGCCCGATATTCAGCGGGAAGACCTCGGTCGCGAGACCGATCGTGTCGTGTGTCAGGTCGCCGAGATAGACTCGCAGCGCTGCCATCGGGCCGGGCTCCTTTACGCTTCGCCCCCGGACTCGCGGGCGGACCCTGTGCGGGGCCACTGGTCGAAATCCCAAGGCTTCTGGTTCATCTTGTGGCTCTGCGCCCAATCGTAGTCGAGCGGCTCGTGGGGGTCGACCACATGGTCGCGGACGATCTCCATGAACTGCGGCTCGTCGATCCCCAGATAGTCGAGGAAGATGTCGAGGGAAGCGGGCCGCTTGCCGTCGTATTCGGCGACGAGGCGCTCGCCTTCCTCGCGGGTCATCCGCCCGTTGCGGATGTCGATCGAGGCAAGGTGGGCCGTGCGCCCGAAGCCGCGCTTCAGGTACTTGATGTAGTCGCGCACGCCCTGCATGAAGCACTCGATCTTCTCGTAGTCGTACTCCGGCGGGACGCCCTCGACCTCGTCCCCTTTCCAGCCGAGCTCCTCCTTGATCAACGCCACCTGCTTCTTCACGTCCCACGGAATGTAGGAGCCGAGGCAGATCGAACGCATCCGCGCCCGGCGCAGTTCGCGCGCAGGCGGATAGGTATAGGGCTTGAGGTCGCGCGCCGTGACCGGGTAGTCGGAAATAGTATCGTCGAGCATGCCCAGCATGTCCTCGGCGTTGATGCCGAGATTGACCACCGTGTTGAAGCGGCGTTCGTCGACCTCCTCGTCCTCGTCATAGCCATAGAAGGACGAGTATTCCGCCGAAGGCTCTCCCCAGATCACGAGCGGCACCTGTTTTTCGAGGGCGACCCACATCGGGTAGGAGAAGATGCCGGTGTGGCAGTGCCAGCAGAAATCGCCGCGCCGGCGCAGCGCCTCGAACATCAGCTTGCGCACGACTTGCCAGTTCGGCGTGAAGTCGAGAACGTCGACACCCAGGCTCCGGAACGTGCGCAGGTTGTTGTCGATCACCGTGGGGCGCATGAAGCCGTGGTTGAAACGCACGACCAGCGGCTTGAGGCCGAGCTCGCGAACCAGGTACCAGAGCGTGAAGGTCGAATCCTTGCCGCCCGAGAAGGGAACGATGGCGTCATAGTCGTGCTGCCCGCGTACCGGCTCGATGATCTCGTCGAGTTCGATGCGTTTTGCATCCCAGTCGATGCCGGTCTGCTTGAACTCGACCTGGTGGCAGACCGAGCAGACCCCGGCATCGTCGAACCCGAGGGTTTCTGCCGTCTCCGGCATCACGCATTTCGTGCAGAGCTTCATCGTCAATCCGGTTGTACGGGGGAAGCGGTGGCATTGACCAGGGCGCGGAAGCCGTCATGGTCGAGCCACTCGGAATTGGTATCACTGGCGTAGGAGAAGCCTTCATCGAGGGCACGGGCACCGGATTCCGCGTAGATCCGGTGAAGGTTCTGGTCGTCGGATCGCAGGATCACGTAGCGATCCTCCAGCTCCACCGTCGACCGCGCATCGTCCTCCGTAACCATCACCTCGTGGAGCTTCTCGCCGGGACGGATTCCCACGGTGGCGTGCGGCAGGCCCGGTGCCAGCGCTTCGGCGACATCGACCACTTTCATGCTCGGAATTTTCGGCACAAAGATCTCGCCGCCGTGCATGGAGGCGAGGCAGGAGAGCACGAACTCCACGCCCTGCTGGATGGTGATCCAGAAACGGGTCATGCGCGGGTCTGTGATGGGAATCTCGTCGGCACCCGCCTCGACCAGCTGGCGGAAGAACGGCACCACGCTGCCGCGCGATCCGGCAACATTGCCGTACCGGACGACCGAAAAGACCGGCTGGCCGCCCGAAAGGTTGTTCGCCGCGACGAAGATCTTGTCGGCCGCGAGCTTGCTCGCGCCATAAAGGTTGATCGGATTGGCGGCCTTGTCCGTGGACAGGGCGATCACCTTCTTGACGTCCGTCCGGATCGACGCCGTGACGATGTTCTCCGCGCCATGGACATTGGTGCGGATGCACTCGAACGGGTTGTACTCGGCCGCCGGCACCTGCTTCAGCGCCGCGGCGTGAATGACGTAGTCGACGTCGCGCATCGCCATTTCAAGCCGGTCGGCGTCGCGCACATCTCCGATGAAATAGCGCATGCACTCCTGGGCCCGGAAATCCGGGTGCTGCTGCATTTCGTGCTGCTTGAGTTCATCTCGGGAAAACACGATCAGCTTGCGGGGCTTGAACCGCGCAAGGGTGCCGCGGACGAAGGCCTGGCCGAAGGAGCCGGTGCCGCCGGTCACCATGACGGACGCGCCGTCCAGATCGGGCATATTGGACAAGTCTTGATGGACCATGAAAGAGAATTCCAGCCTTTGCGGCGGGTTCGGCGCGTCCCGACATTCTGGCACGCTACCGCACTCCGGGTGAAAGGCCTTCACCGGAGAGACACGCGAATCGGCCCCAATGTTCATCATACGAACACGGCTGTCAACCAATTGTTCGTGATGTGAACAGTATGTATTTCAAGGACTTGTCAGGATTGCGACGAGGCGCCGAGCGACCGGGCGAATCGGTGATTGCCGATCGTTCCCACGGTTCACCCCGGCTTCTTGCAGCCGATGGCAAGAAAGTCTTCCTCGCGTTCGCCCGGTCGCTGGAATCGGGTCTCGGCCAACGCCGCTCCTGCCCGCCGCGAGACGATATCCGCGATGGCGCTGCGATCCACCATGGCCGCGAGTGGATGTCCCGTGTTCCGTGCCAGCTCGTCGAGAAGGCGCGCGGCCCCGACGTCACCGATATGAAACCCGTCGACGAACTCGCAGTCACGTGCCCCCGTGACGGAGGCGTCGAGCAGGTCGAGATGGTGCCGCCCGAGCATCGCGATCTCCGCGCGTGCCGGGGCTGCGTACGCGAACGCGTCGCCGCGCGCCGCCATCGCGGCAAGGACGGGTTGTGCCATCGGCGGCACGAAGGTGACGACGGCCACGCCCGCCTCTTCCAGCATGCCGATGGCGGCGCGCAGTTCCGCGACCCGTTGCCGGTCGACCTCCGTGCCGGGACGGAACTGGGCCCGGCCTGTTTCGATGCGCCGCAGGGTGTCGGAAAAGCGCGGATCTTCCGGCGGCCTTCTTCCGAAGACGATATGGTCGTAGTGCCAGGAGCCGTCTGCCGCAAAGCCTGCCCCGTCGAGGATTGCGCGCACCCCGATGAGCGGTGCGCCGCCCGGAGCGGAGGGAATCTCGCCGACGACGAACGCCCGGTACGTGTCCCAGGAGACGCGCCCGTCTGCGAGCCAGCGCCAGGGCGTGACCAGGGCATCGGGAGACAGATTTCCACCCCGGATCGGGTGGGTCGAAAAGTCTCTTGCCGTCGTGAATGCGGGGTTGAGCCAGTAGTGGTCGATTCCGAACAGCACCACCTCCGGTTTGTGGCGCGTGAGCATGTCGCCGACCAGCTTCACTGCTTCCGCTGGATAGTTGACCGTCCGGCCCAGGTTCGCGAACGGGTGCGTGAAGTGGGCCTGCCGGAACTGCAGGACGCGCGAGGACCCGATCGCGACGATGTCCGGCTTGCGTGCTGCAAGGAGAGCGAGCTTGTAGGCGTAGACGTTCGGATGCAGGGCGGTGCCGTACAGGCCTCCCGCTTCCTGCTGGATCGCTGCTACCTCATCGATATCCGCCAGTTCGCCCGTGTTGTCGAGGAACGCCAGATTTGCGAGGCCGGCCGGAAGCAGCAGCGCGACCGGCAGCGCGAAGATCAGGATGAAGCGGCGGTAGGCGTGTCCCATCGCGGCGTGCTCAGAACTGGAAATACAGGAACGTGCCGCCGCGCGACATGAACACGAGGCAGGCGATGCTGGCTGCCGAGAGGGTCACGGCCCAAGCCGCTGACGGCCGCCAGCGCAGGATGGCGGCCCAGTCGATCATGCGGGGCGACGGGGTGCCGGCCGGTGGCCGGTAGACGGCCCACTGCAGGGTGTTCGGCGCGCCCCAGACCAGCGCCAGCAGGCCGAACAGCCATAGAAGCTGGTCGAACCCGAGAAAGAGATATGCCTCCTCGAAGCGGATGCCGGCCTCCGCGGCCGCGGGCCCGAGCGGGCCGAGATAGGAGAAGTAGGTGTGCGGCAGCACGATTCCGTTGAGCCCGGCCATGCCGGACAAGAGGATCACGGCACTGTCGAGGTCCGGCGCACGGAAGAAGACCCAGGCAACCGTCACGAACAGGAACGTCGAGGCGACGCCAAACGTCCGGCCCGCAGCGGTGCGCGGTTCGCTATGCGGTGCGCGGCCCAGGACGTTGCGGCGCCAGAAGTGGGTGGCGGCGAGCGCCGCGCCATGCAGCGCGCCCCAGATTACGAAGGTCCAGGCAGCCCCGTGCCACAGTCCGCCGAGCAGCATGACGATGGCCAGGTTTGCGTAACGCCGCCACGGGCCGCGGCGGCTGCCGCCGAGCGGGATGTAGAGATAGTCACGCAGAAATCGCGACAGGGTGATGTGCCAGCGCCGCCAGAAATCGACGATGCTCGTCGCCTTGTAGGGCGAGTTGAAATTGATCGGCAGGCGCAGTCCGAACATCAGGCCCAGCCCGATGGCCATATCCGAATAGGCCGAGAAATCGAAGTATATCTGGAAGGAGTAGGCGGTCACCCCGCCCCAGGCTTCCAGCATCGGAACTGCCACCCCGCCGGCTGCCGCGTCGAAGACGGGATCGGCGAACTGCGAAATCGAGTCGGCGATCATGACCTTCTTGAAAAGGCCGACGACAAAGATCGCGAGACCCTGGGAAAATGTGGCGGGCAGCACGCGGCCCGCCCGCCCGCCGACGAACTGCGGCATCATCTCCTTGTGGTGCACGATCGGTCCCGCGATCAATTGCGGGAAGAAGGTGACAAACAGCAGATAGTGCGAGAAGGAATGCTCGACGGCCTCCCGGCGGTGGACGTCGACGAGATAGGCGATCTGCTGGAAGGTGAAGAACGAGATTCCGAGCGGCAGCACGACACCGAGGGTCGCGATGTCAATGCCGGTGACGGCGTTCAGGTTGCCGATGAAGAAGTCGACATACTTGAAGTAGCCGAGCAGCAGCAGGTTGAACGCGATACCGGCTGCCAGCATGCCGCGGTGCGGCGCGCTTGCGAGCGCGCGCCCCACCATGAAGTTCACTATCAGCGACAGCGCGAGAACGCCGGTGAAACGCCAGTCCCACCACGAGTAGAAGACCAGCGAGGCGCCCGCGAGGAACAGCAGGCGTGCGCGCTGCGTGCCCCGGCGCATCAGCACGATCGCGCCGAGCACGACCGCCGGCAGAAAGAAGACGACAAAGGTGTAGCTGGAGAATTCCATCGGACGGTGGTTTCCGTCTTTGGGCCGCGATCTGCGCCTTTGCGCCGTATGACACGAAAGGCGCGCGCGTCGCAATTCAACGCCCGGCGTCGGATCGGCTCCCTTGTTGCTGCGAACGAGCGAACAGCCTATCAAGTGCGCCGTGAGCGATTCGATCCCAGTCTCGGCCGCCGGCCAACCTACGGGCCCCCGACTGCGTTGCCCGGAAACCGGTGCCGACCTCGTCAGGGGTGAGCACGACTGGCGCACGCCGGATGGATCGCGCGTGTACCGGATCAACGAGATGGGGGTCCCGCTGTTCGCCGAGTCGGCTCTCAGCAGCGACGCCGAGTGGCAGCGCGAACACTATGACAGGATCGCGGCGGCCTATGTCGAGCATCTCGACTATCCGCACACGGAGGTTTACCTCGCTTATCTCGACAAGGCGCTCGACGATGCGATCGGCGGGCGCTCGCTCGGCACGATGGCCGAGCTTTGTTGCGGGCGAGGCGAGGCGATGCGCCTGCTCGCGGACCGTATCGAGGCCGGCGTTGGGGTCGACATCTCCGAGGAAATGCTGAACGCGGCCGTGCGCGAGGGCGTTCGGGCGGAGTGGACGTTCGTGCAGGGCGACGCGACATCGACCCCGCTGGCCGACAGCTCCGTGGATTCGGTCGTTATGCTCGGCGGGATCCATCATGTGAACGACCGTGACGGCCTGTTTCGCGAGGTTGCGCGGGTGCTGCGGCCGGGCGGGCGCTTCTACTGGCGCGAGCCGGTCAGCGATTTCTGGCTGTGGCGTGCCTTGCGCGCGCTCATCTACCGGCTCTCGCCGGCCCTCGACCATGAGACCGAGCGACCGCTGCGCCGCGAGGAGACCGAGCCGCCTCTCGTCGCCGCGGGTCTCGAACTCGAGCGCTGGCGCACCTACGGCTATGCCGGCTTCTGCCTGTTCATGAACAGTGACGTGCTGATCTTCAACCGGGCGTTCCGTTACCTGCCGGGTATTCGTGCGTTGACCCGATTCAGCGTGTGGCTCGACGATCTGGTCGCGCGCGCACCCGCCATGCGTGACCGGGGCCTGCAGGTCGTCGGGGTGGCACGAAAGAAGGAGACAGAGGAATGATCAAGCTGCTGCTCTTCGCGGGCATGATCACCGGCATGGTATCGGCAAACCTTCTCCTGAAGGTCGGCTCGGGCGTCTCGGACACCCGCATGTCGTTCCTCCATCCGGCACTGAATATCTATGTGCTCGGCTCGCTCGCCGCGTTCACGGCGGCCTTCGGGTTCTACTTCTTCATCCTGAAATCGACACCGCTCAACGTGGCGCAATCGCTCGCGGCGGCACAGTTCGTGGCGATCATCTTCGCGGCGAACCTGGTGCTCGGGGAGCCGATCGGACTCTTGCGCTGGGCGGGAATTCTCCTCATCTCGATCGGAATCTTGCTCGTCGGCCTGTCGACAGACTGAGGTTTTCAGGCGGCTTCGCGCTCGATCTGCTTCTCGGAGTCGCGCCCGGCACGCCGCTTGCGCTGGACCACGTCACGCAGGCGATGCTCCAGCACCGTCGCCGTCTCGCGCTCGGAAAAGATGTTGCGCAGCGTGCGCACGATCCGGCCCGGACGCAGCAGGTAGCCGATGATGTAATTCAGCAGCATGAACCCGAGCCGGTATGCTGCCAGCTCGCGCGGTCCCATGACCGGGTTTACCGTGAGCGGGTTCAGTGAGGTGTAATCGCTGTTGAGCGACGTCAGCGACAGGAAATAGTCGTCGTTCAGTTCGACCTGCCCCGCCGCGACGAGTTCGTTGAAGATCTCGGTGCCGGGATAGGGTGAGAAAATGTTGATCGTGACCTCGTCGACGCCACGCGCCGCGAGATAGAGGCCGTACCGTATCGTCTCGAACACGTGACGGCGCGTCTCGTGCGGGAAGCCGATGATCATGTTCGTGCGCAGGGTGAGGCCTTGGCGCTTGGCCTCGATGACCGACTCGGTGAACTTCGGCTTGTCGATGCGTTTCTTGATCCTCTCCAGTGTATCGGGCGACCCGCTCTCCGGTGCGTAGACCAGGTAGTTGCAGCCGGTCGTCTTCAACAGTCCGAGTGTTTCCTCGTCCAGGGCTTCGGAGCGCGTCCCGGATGGCAGCGACCACTTGAGGTCGATCCCCTCGTCGATCAGCCGGTTGCAGAATTCGACGGTCCAGCGCTTCTTGGTGATCGCGGTGAGGTCGTAGAACTGCAGCGCCGTGATGTCGTAACGCTCGCGGTAACTGTTGATCTCGCCGACGAGATCATCGACGTCGCGCAGGATGTAGCGCGTCGTCCACATGTGGGCGTTCGAACAGAAGGTGCACTGGTACGGACAGCCGCGCGACGCCATGATCGGCATGTCACGCTCCGTCGCCACGCCGTAGGACTTGCCGGCATCCCAGAAACGCTCGAGGTATCCCTCCGGCCAGTTCGGCCAGGGGATCGCATCGATTTCGCGGATGCGGGGCTTGTTGCCGGTGTCGATAAAGGCGCCGTCTGTGTCGAGAAAGGCAATCCCGGGAACCTCGGTGAAAGGCGTGCCCGTCACGTGCGCCTCGAGGATTTCGTAGAATGTGTGCTCGCCCTCGCCGCGCGCGCAGATGTCGATCGCGGGGCAGTCGCGCAGGCTGTACTCGGTGAGCGCCGTGATGTGCTCGCCCCCGGCGACGATCAGTGCCTCCGGCAGCTTCTCGCGGATGGCGTTCGCGAGGTCACGGGTAACCGGCCATTCGCCCGAGAACATGGCGGACAGCCCGACGACGTCCGTTCCCTCGGGGATCCGGTCTAGGATTTCTTCGAATGTCAGGCCCTGGCAGTGGTAACCGGGGTAGTCGTCCAGGTCCCAGAACCGGTCGAGCCCTTCGCCAATCGCATCGACGATGGTATTGGTATAGCCCTTCGCCGCGATATACGCCGAAATGTACGCGTAGCCGATCGCCGGCGTCGCCTCGTTGTTGAAGGCGTTGACCGTTGACACGATCGGGCCGCGCACGAGCGCGACATGGTTCACGGACTTGTTCAACTTGAGGCTTTCGTTGCGTCGCTGGAAGGATCGTCGGCCAAGCCCTTGGGCCGCTGTCGCAATCTAGGTCGTGAGGCCGGTTCGTTCAACGTTCCGTGGCGTGGCGAGCCCGCCGTTGCGCAGCGTCAACCAGCACCAAAGGGCCTGACGCCAGTCTGCGCGGCGGCCGGCATGCTCGTTCCACCTGTCGGCGAGCCATGCCTCGTCCACTGGCAATGCGGTGCCTTCGATGGATGGTGCCGGCAGCTCGCGCAGCCACGCGGAAAGCGGGATGCCGAAACCTTTCTTGGGCCGTTTGACGATCGGGTCCGGCAGGGTCCCGGCAAAGGCCTTGCGCAGGAGGTGTTTCGTGTCGCCGCGGCGGTACTTGTGGCGCGCGGGCAGCCGCGTGGCGAATTCGACGAGATCATTGTCGAGAAACGGTGCCCGCAACTCGAGCGACACCAGCATGCTCGCGCGGTCGGACTTGGTCAGGATGTCGTCGGTGAGGTAGAGCCGCGTGAAGAATTCCGACGTGCGGTCGACCAGGTTGTCGCTCTCGCAGCTGTCCCAGATTTCGACAGCCTCGCTGTAGAGCACTTCGGCGTCTGTCGGCTCGTCGAACAGGTCTTCGATTTCCCCGGCCGAGAGCGGCGCCATCCATGTAGGATTCCAGAGCGCGGGGCGGTGGCCGAGACCGCGCAGGGTGCGCCGGAGCTTGAAGTCGAGGCTCATGTTCCTGTCGGACAGCGGCAGCCGCCCGACCAGGGCCTCGACCCAACGGTGAACTCCGTCCGGCACCGTCCGGT
>JAEPNS010000280.1 GCA_017643325.1 Alphaproteobacteria bacterium
GCCGCCGATGTTCCCGGCGTCCGCGGAGATATCGATCACCCGTCGCAGCCCCTTATAGGGGTTACCCGCGATCAGGTTTCGGCTGTAGACGATGGCGTTGCTGATCGAGTTGTAACCCCAGGCCTGACGCGGCGCGCTGACGAGCGCCTCGCCGAACGCAGCGGCGGATTCGGGTCCATCGATCACCGTCCAGTCGACAATGGTGTGCTGGGACTCCGCCGCACCCCACTCCACATAGGCGATCACGCTCTTCCCGAAGATGCCGCCGGTGAGCGCCTCCAGCACGCGCGGATTCCGCACGGCGCGGGCGTAGCCCTCGCGCTGGAGCGCGAGTTCAGCGTCGTCGATTGATCCCGATCCATCGGCCGCAAGAACCAATTCAAGATCGACCGGCTCCTCGGCGGTCGCGGCGGAGACCGCCAGGCACGCCGGGGCGCCAAAGGCAACAAGCACGGCAAAAATTCTTAACAGGCGGATCATGAAATACCTCTCCGTTCCACTATCGGCGAACGGGCATGCGCTGACGACCGTTTTCGGACGAGCGACCGAAATTGTTATGTCACAAGAATGTAACATAAGTGAAATCAATGACTTGACCGATCATGTTAACCATATCTTCACGTTGGCCGTACATATTGCGTCCGGTCACGGTCGATTTCGTTCCAGCGATTTATTCATGGTTTCTTCCCTGCAAAGCCTGGCGGATCCGCAACCGCCCGTCGACGCCGCCACCGCCTGCGCCGATATCTATAAAACGTTCAACGACGACCATGACCTGCTGAATGTCGCGATCGTCGCGGACGGCATGCCTGCCGGGCTTGTCAACCGGCACGACTTTATCCTCGCGATGGCGCACCAGTACGGGCGCGCGCTCTATGACAGGCAACCGATCTCGACGATGATGGATACAAACCCGCTGATCGTTGATGAGCGGACGCCTCTGGAAACACTCAACCGTCTGATCGTCGACGAAAAACCCGGTGCGCTGCTGAAGGGGTTCATTGTCACGCGAAGTGATTCCTACCTGGGGATCGGATCCGCCCTGTCGCTTCTGCAGCTCACGAACAGCCACATGCAGGCGCGCGCTCGCGAGATCAACGAGGCCTGGCGGGCCGCCGAACAGGCAAGCGACGCCAAGTCGCGGTTCCTCGCCACGATGAGCCACGAACTTCGCACACCGCTGAACGCAGTCATGGGATTTTCGGAACTGATCGAACAGGAATCCTACGGACCGGTCGGAGATCCGCAATATGTCGAGTATGCGGGCCTTATTCGCGCGAGCGGCGAACACCTCCTGACCATCATCAACGACGTGCTGGACATGTCGCGGGTCGAAGCGGGCAAGCTGGAACTCTATGAGGAGGAATTTGTGCCCCAGGACCTTGCCGAGCGATGCATCGCCCTAATCAGACCACTGGCATCGGACCAGGGCGTCTCGGTTGGATTCGAGTGCCCCAATGGCCTTCCGAAGCTTCGCGGTGACCGGAACAAACTGCAGCAGGTCGCCTTCAACCTGCTCACCAACGCAGTCAAGTTCACCCCGGCAGGCGGCACGGTCCGCTTGCGCATGAATGCCGGTCAGGACGGTTTCGTCCTCGCCGTGGTCGACACGGGAATCGGCATGAAGGCAGACGATATTCCCCGGGTGCTGCAGCCGTTCGTCCAGGCCGACACGGGCAACCAGCGCAGGCAGGGCGGGACGGGCCTGGGTCTCCCGCTGAGCAAGTCACTCGTCGAATTGCACGGCGGCACACTTGAAATCACGAGCGTCAAGGACGTCGGGACAACCGTAACCGTCCGGCTGCCAAAGGAACGTGTGAGCGAACCGGCGACGGAGTTGCGCGCGGTCGGTTGACGCACGTCCGCTTGCTATCGCCGAACGCAATCGCTACGAGGGCGCGCATCCGAGCGCGCCCATGACATTCCTGCCTCCCGATATCACCCTGCTGGAAGCCACCCTGCTCGTGGTGATCAGCGCCTTCACGTCCGGCATCTCCGCCGTGATGAGCATCGGCGGCGGTGTCGCCTATCTCGCGGTGCTGGCCTCGATCATTCCGCCGGCGGCGGTGATCCCTATCCACGGGGCCGTCCAGATCGGCAACAACGCCAGCCGCGCCTGGATCCAGCGCGCGCATATTGCCTGGCCGATCGCGGTTCCGTTCGTTCTCGGCAGCATCGCGGGCGCAATCCTGGGCGGCCAGGTCGTGTTCGCCCTGCCGGAGGACGTGCTGCGGATCGTGCTCGGCGGCTTCATCCTCTACATGGTCTGGGGAAAGATGCAGTTCCGGTTCACCTCCGGCGAGCGGGCCCGCTCGGTGGTGTCGGCGGTCGTCGGGGCCGCGTCCACGTTCCTTACGATGTTTATCGGCGCGACGGGGCCCTTCGTGGCTTCGTCGCTCGGACACTATTTCGCCGACCGGATGGTGTTCGTCGGCTCGCACGCGCTCTGCATGCTGTTCCAGCACACGATCAAGGTGGTGGTGTTCGGAATTCTCGGCTTTGCGTTCGGGCCGTGGATTCCTTTGCTGGCGCTGATCATCCTGTCCGGCATCTTCGGGACGGTGATCGGTTCCCGCTTCCTCGCCCGCCTGCCCGAGGAGACCTTCCGCAAGGCGCTGAAGATCATTCTGACGGTGCTGGCGCTGAACCTCCTCGCCGCCGGGTTCGGACTTTATTCCTGACCGGGCTGAGTGCGACGCGCGGGCAGATGGTCGGCGAACACCGCGCGGTAGATCTCGAGCACCGTCAGGAAGACGGCTGCCAGAATGGGCCCCATCACGATCCCCACGACACCGAAGCCGGCGATCCCGCCCAGGATGGACAGCAGGATCAGAAGGTCGGGTATCCGCGCTTCTTCGCCCACCATGCGCGGACGCAGGATATTGTCGACCAGCCCGACGACCAGCGCGCCCCAGACGATCAGGGCGACCGCCGACCAGGCCTGGTCGATGGCAAACAGGTAGATGGCGGCCGGCACCCACACGATGGCCGACCCGAGCCCCGGGATCGCGGACAGGATCAGCACGACGGTCCCCCAGAAGGCTGCACCATCGAGGCCGAGCACGGCAAAGGCGAGCGCGACGAGCAATCCCTGGAGCACCCCGATCACGAGGATGCTCTTCAGTGTGGCCTTGGTCACGGTCAGGCCGCGCTCGATCAGCGCCTCGCGGTCCGGCTCGTCGAGCGGCAGGTAGCGCAGTGCCGAATCGAGGAGCTCCGGGCCGCGCATCAGGAAGAAGAACATCGCGTAGAGGAACACGAACAAATTCAGGAACACTGCAAATGTGCCACGCGAAATGTTACGGATACTGTCGAACATGAACTGTCCGGCACCCCCTGCCGCTTCGCCGAGGCGTGCGAGGATCTGTGTCTTGTAGGGTTCCAGTTCGGCCGCGAACGGGAACCAGTCCGGGATCCGGAATGCCAGTGCGCCGCCCCCGCGAAACTGCTGCTGGATCCAGGGCGAGACGGCCCGGCTGATCTCCAGCGCCTCGCTGGCCACAAGCCCGCCCAGTGCGAGCAGCGGGATTCCCACGGCGATCAGCATGATGACGATCACGAGGCCGGACGCGACCGCCGGCCGGGGGGGCGGCCCCCCCCCCACCCCCCGGGAGAACAGAAGGAGGTGGGCGCTGAACACCACCGCGACCAGCACGGCGAGCAGGAAGTTCCGGATCAGCGCCGCGAACGCGATGACGACCGCAAGCGTCATCACCAGCACGAAGGCCGTCCTGTAATTCCGGTGGACGTCGTCGGGTGTGCTCACGACGGTAACCCGCGGGTGGATGATCTAGAGTGAGAATACCAGAAGAATCGCCGGACTGCCGATCACCACGGCCGCGATCGAGACAGGCAGGCCGAGTCGCCAGTAATCGCGGAACTCGTAACCGCCCGGCCCCATCACCAGCAGGTTCGACTGGTGTCCGATGGGAGTCATGAAGGCGCAGGAGCTGCCCACTGCGACAGCCATGAGGAACGGGTCCGCACTCACACCAAGTCCGTTTGCGACATTGATGGCAAGGGGCGCCATGAGGATGGCAGTGGCGGCATTGTTCACGACGTTCGACAGCGCAATCGCAACGATCATCAGGAGCGGCACCACGAGGACCGCGGGCGAGGCCCCGACGAAATCCACGATCCCGTTGCCGATCAGCGCGGTGACACCTGTTTCGTCCAGCGACGCCCCGACCGGAACGAGCGCGCCCAGCAGCACGATGACCGGCCAGTCGATCGAGTCATACATTTCGCGCAGGGAGATGAAGTTCCCGAGCACGATCACGACGGCGGCCACCGACAGGGTGACCTGGATCGGGAACAAACCGACCGCGCTCGCCAGCAACGCCGCGCCGAATACAATGATGGGGATAGGCGAGAAGTGACGCCGAATCTCGACACCGCGCTGCTCGAGCGGCAGGCATTCCAGCGCCGCGCACATTTCACGGATCGTGTCGACATCGCCCTGGATCAGCAGTACGTCACCAACGCGCAACCGGACGTGGCCGAGGCGCGAGCGGATCTGTCCGCCCTGGCGCGCGACGCCGAGCAGGTTGACGCCGTAAGCCGAGCGCAGCCGAATTCCTGCTGCAGTCCGACGTTCCAGGCGGGAGCC
>JAEPNS010000281.1 GCA_017643325.1 Alphaproteobacteria bacterium
CTGCGTCCGGCGACGCAACGGGGTTGCCGCTCACCCGGTCTCGCTCACGATGCGCGGCGCGTTTTCCGCGGATTTGGCCCGGGCAATCACGTCCTTCACCGACACGCCCAGCGTTTCCCGCCGCGCGAGATTGTAGGCTTCCACCAGCTCGGCCACCGGTTCCGTCCAGGCCGGATCCTCGTCATCGTCCGTGAAGGGAGCACCCGGCCCGTAGCCCAGTGCGGTGTAGAGGTCGGCGACGGTGAATCCCTGGAGATCACGCATGAGGACGGGTGCGTCTGATTCCGAGCGGACGATCACGCCCGAATCCTCGAGCCGCGCGAGGACCGTGCCGAGCCCCTCCCCGTCTCCGTAGGTGACGTCGAGGAGCGTCGCTTCGGTCACGGTCTTTCCGTCCTTGCCCGCCTCGAGCAGTCGCCCGATCACCTGCAGGGCCCGCAGGACGGCCCGCGCCGGGGTCAGGGGCCCGAACTCCTCCGCGCGCTGCGCCGCATGCCACTCCGGCCGGGTCGCGGCGACGATCGCGCCGAACAGCACCACCGCCCAGACGAGATACATCCAGATGAGAAACACCGGGAGCGCCGCGAGCGAGCCGTAGAGACTCTCGAACGTCCCGGCGTTCGCCAGATAGAGGCCGAAGCCGGCCTTCAGGGCCTCGAACAGCAGCGCCGCCACCAGCGCGCCCAGGGCAGCGTACTTCACGGGCACGCGACGGTTGGGCAGCGCCAGGTAGAGGATCATGAAGGCGCCCGCAGCGAACAGGAACGGCAGCAGGCGCAGGGCGAACGCGCGGACCGCGCCGACATCGACGCCGAGGGCCTCGAAGTTGTTGACCGCGAACAGGGCCGTGCTCAGCGAGAGCCCGGCGCCGAGCAGGAGAGGTCCGAGCGTGAGCGTCGTCCAGTAGGCCAGCAGGCGCGTCGCGAAGGGGCGGGACTTCTCGACCCGCCAGATCGCGTTGAACGCGCTCTCGATGGTCGACAGCAGCATCAGGGCGGTGACCGCGAGCCAGACCACGCCGAGCACCGTCAGCTCGCTGGTGTTGGACACAAACCGGTCGAGATAGCTCTCCAGTTCACCGCCCAGATGCGGCGCGGTGTAGGTGAGGACCAGGTTCAGGAGTTTCTGCGTCATCCCGTCGAAGACCGGGAAGGCCATCATTGTCGAAAACGCGATGGCGAACAGCGGGACGATTGCCAGCAGCGAGGTGTAGCTGAGCGACGCCGCCGCCACGAGGATGCGATCCGTCGAGAAACGGCGGATGACGGTGCGCACGAAAGTGAGTTCTTCGCGGACCGTTCCGAGTCGGCCTATGGCCATGTGATCACTCCTCGCTGAACACCTAAGTATATCATATACAACACAGAATCAGCCATACCGGTTCTCCGGGGGCCGACCTTGCCGGACCAAGGGGTTGGTGTAGGATGCCGGAACGCAAGGGACACCTCCCGGACAGATGGGGAATAGATGAGCGCTGGATCGCAACTGATGGCCGGAAAGCGCGGCCTGATCATGGGGGTCGCGAACGACCGCTCCATCGCCTGGGGGATCGCCAAGGCCGTGGCTGACGCGGGCGGCGAGATCGCCTTCACCTACCAGGGCGAGGCGCTCGAGAAGCGCGTCCGGCCGCTGGCAGAATCCGTGGGCGCGAACCTCATCCTGCCGTGTGACGTCACCGACGAGGGAAGCATGGACGCGTTGTTCGACACGCTGAAAAGCGAGTGGGGCAGCCTCGATTTCGTGGTCCACGCCATCGCGTATTCCGACAAGGAGGAGCTGAAGGGCCGCTACGTGGACACGTCGCGCGCGAACTTCCTGCGCTCGCTGGATATCTCCTGCTTTTCCTTCACCGACGTTTGCGCGCGCGCGTCCGAGATGATGCCGGACGGCGGCAGCCTGCTGACGCTGACCTACTACGGCGCGGAACGGGTGATGCCGCACTACAACGTCATGGGCGTTGCCAAGGCTGCACTGGAGGCCAGCGTGCGCTATATGGCGGTCGACCTCGGCGGCCAGGGGATCCGCGTGAACGCGATCTCGGCCGGCCCGATCAAGACGCTGGCGGCCAGCGGCATCGGCGATTTCCGCTATATCCTGAAGTGGAACGAGCTGAACGCGCCGCTGAAGCGCAACGTGACCACCGACCAGGTCGGCGGCGCGGGGCTGTACCTGCTGAGCGATCTCGGTGCCGGCGTGTCCGGCGAGGTCCACCATGTCGACAGCGGCTACCACGCCGTCGGCATGGTCGCGGTGGACGCCGCGGCGGAGGTCTCGGACCTGCTGTCCGGACTGAAGTCCGCGGACTGACGGCAACAGGAGCGCAACCATGGCCGGCAACAGCTTCGGCCAGATCTTCCGGTTCACCACCTGGGGCGAGAGCCACGGGCCCGCGATCGGCGTGGTCGTCGACGGCGTGCCGCCGCGCGTGCCCTTCGCCGAGTCCGACGCGCAGAGTTACCTGGACAAACGCCGCCCCGGCCAGTCGCGCTTCACCACCCAGCGCAAGGAACCGGACGCGGTGAAGATCCTGTCCGGCGTGTTCGAGGGCGAGACCACCGGCGCGCCGGTCTCGATGATGATCGAGAATGTCGACCAGCGCTCGAAGGACTATTCCGAGATCGCGGCCAAGTACCGGCCGGGCCACGCCGACTACACCTACGACGCGAAGTACGGCATCCGCGACTACCGCGGCGGCGGGCGCTCGTCGGCGCGCGAGACGGCCTCGCGGGTCGCGGCGGGCGCGCTTGCGCGCAAGGTGATCGGCAGCCTCACCGGCGGCGCGGTCGATATCCGGGGTGCACTCGTGCGTGTCGGCGAGATGGCTCTCGTCAGCGAGGCCCGCGACTGGGCCCACGCGGCGGACAACCCGCTCTGGTGCCCCGACCCGAACATGACCCCGCAGTGGGAGAGCTACCTCGACGAGGTCCGCAAGGCGGGCTCGTCGGTCGGCGCGGTGATCGAGGTCGTGGCCTCGGGCGTGCCGGTCGGCCTCGGCGAGCCGATCTACGGCAAGATCGATTCTGACCTCGCCGCGGCGATGATGACCATCAACGCCGTGAAAGGCGTGGAGATCGGCGCGGGCATGGGCGCGGCCGCCCTCACGGGCGAGGCCAACGCCGACGAGATGCGCATGGACGGCGATAACGTGACCTTCGGGTCGAACAACGCCGGCGGCGTGCTCGGCGGCATCACCACCGGGCAGAACCTCGTGGTGCGCTTTGCCGTGAAGCCAACCAGCTCGATCCTCACCCCGCGCGAGACGGTCGGGCGCGACGGCGCCGACACGGACATCTCGACGAAGGGCCGCCACGATCCGTGCGTCGGCATCCGCGCCGTCCCCGTGGGCGAAGCGATGATGGCGTGCGTGATCGCCGACCACCTGCTGCGCCACCGCGCCCAGATCGGCGAGTTCGGCTCCCAGGCACCCTTCGCAAAGGCGGACAAGGCGGCGGAGTAGACGTGCTCTGCGGTGACGCCTGCGTGTGTGCCGCCTATACTCCCCGCGAACCCAAACACCCCATCCGGGAGAGCCACCATGGCCAAAAAGCGCGAAACGCCTGACCAGTTGCAGCACATCTCGAAGCTGCCTGTCCCCGACGAAAAGGACGTCGACGAGGATCTGCAGAAATACATGCGCATCTGCCGGGAAAAGCTTGGCCTGGTGCCGAACGTGATCCGCGCCTTCGCGCTGCGCCCGGAGAAACTGCGCACCTTCATCGCCAAGTACAACGAGCTGATGCTGGGCGACGACGCCAAGCTGACCCGGCTGGAGCGCGAGATGATCGCGGTCGTGGTCTCGTCCCACAACCACTGCGTCTACTGCATCACGTCGCACAGCCAGGCGGTGCGCGAGCTTTCCGGCGACCCGGTGCTCGGCGACATCATCATGATCAACTACCGCGAGGCGAACCTCACCGAGCGCCAGCGCGCGATCCTCGACTATGCGTTCAAGCTGACATCCAACCCCGCCGAGCTCGGCGACGACGACCGCCAGAAGCTGTACGATGTCGGCCTGACCCACGAGGAGGTCTTCGAGGTCACCGACACGACGGCCTATTTCAACTACACCAACCGGATGACCCACGGCCTCGGCATGCTGCCGAACGAGGAATATTTCGGCATGAACCGCCTGCCCGACCCGGGCCTCCACAAGGACGCGGCGGAGTAGACGAAGCTTTCGGCGCTACGAAAACTCGTCGCTCCTGCGAAAGCAGGAGCCCATTGACTCGGGCGGTTGCCCGGTCCGGTATCGGCGTTAATGGACCCCTGCTTTCGCAGGGGTGACGAGTGGAGGGCGGCATCGCCCCATCACTTCCGCGCGAACCGGTTCACGGCGCGGGCGTTGTTCGGGTAGATTGCGCATCCAGATGCAACGCAGGGTCCTGATTTTGCAGAAGAATTTCCTGTCCGGCCTCGTCGCTGCCCTTATCGGCCTGTTCGTGGCCGGCGCGGCGCAGCCGGCCCATGCCCACCCCCATGTGTGGATCGACCTGCGCTCGCAGCTCGTCTTCGACGGTGACGGCCGAATGCAGGGCCTGGAGATCGACTGGACCTTCGACGAGCTCTACTCGGCCTTCG
>JAEPNS010000282.1 GCA_017643325.1 Alphaproteobacteria bacterium
CTTCTGCAAGGCATACAAACTACATCCGCACATCAACGGATGGTGCTTGCGGCAACACATGATCCGCTGGTTGTTGCAGCAGCGGGTTAACCTTCAGCAACGACGGAACATGCACACGAGCGTATCGTTACTTCGCATGAGCCAATTACTCATGTGACGCATAAAGCGGATGTTCGTGAGCGAAACGTTGCTCTATCAGTTTTATCCGGTGTTTTCCGACGCCTGCGACGATCCTTCGATCCGTTCTCTTCAACTGACACGCGTTTAACCAAGCTCAGAAAAAGCTGCTTCCCCGCCCGGATTGGCTGCGAGGGACTCACGAGGACACAGAAAGCATGGCACGCACGCCAAAACCGAAACGCACAGAACGCCTGCAGATCATGCTTGCGCATGTCGAACTCCAGGCCATCGACGACTGGCGCTATGACAACCGGATTCCCACGCGTGCCGCGGCGATCCGGGAGTTGCTGCGCCGGGGCATGGTGGCGGAGGAGCTCGAGCCGCCCGAGCCGAACGCCGAAACGGGCGATTACAGCGTGATCACGGACGATACGCTGACCTACACCCGCATTCAGGACCGGTAGGAACAAGTCTCGATCCCGATTGCACAAAAAATCATCACAAAAATTAGCGTCACTTACTCATAATGCTCATGATGAATAGGTTGATGCGGTTGCAGAACAACCATACATTATGGTCGTTCATGGAAGGACGGCGCGGCTCGCGTCGCCACGTGAACCGCAACCCGACGAGTGCCATATGCCGAATTCAACGACCCAGAAGCGCAGCGAGCGCCTCCAGCTTCTCCTGGCGCCGGCCGAGTTGGAGGCCATCGACGACTGGCGCTACGACCACCGCATCCCGACACGTGCCGCGGCGATCCGCGAGCTGCTGCGCCGCGGTCTCACGGCGGATGATCTTGAAGCGCCGGCCGACAACGCGGACACGTCCGATTACAGTGTCGTCGACGAGCAGTTGAGCTACTCGCGCCCGGCCTGATTCGGGCAGCAAATGCGCGCTTGACGGACGCGCGCCTCTGCGGGCCTCTTGCCCCGGATGGCAGATATCCGGAAATCATTCATTGAAGCGGAAGCGCTGGCCCGGCAGGGCCGGCTCGTCGACGCGCACAATGCCTACCGGGCGATCCTTGAATCCGACCCGAACAACGAGGACGCACGCTACCGCCTCGCCGTTGTCGACCTGATGCGCGGAAACCACGCCGCGGGCGCGGACCGGTTGCGGACCTGCCTCGAGGCGCGCCCCGACAACCCGGATATCCTTTACAGCCTGGGACGGGCCTGCATCGCACTCGAACAGTATGACGACGCGGCGACCCAACTCGGCAAAGCCGCCTCCCTTTCACCCGACCGCCCCGACATTCTCGCCGCACTGGGAGACGCCCACTACCTCGAAGGCACGCTCGACGCCGCCCTTGCCGCCTACCAGCGCGCGCACCGGCTCAGCCCTGCAGACCCCCGGATCCCGGTCAACATGGCGAACGCCCTGTCGCGCCTGGGCGACCACGTGCAGGCCCTGAAGGCGGCCCGGGCCGCATACGACCTGGCACCCGCCAGGCCGGAGATCGCGCTCGCCTATGCGAACACCCTGCGCGGCGCAGGCCGCCTGGATGAGGCGCTCGACATCATCCGACCGCTGCTCAGCGCACGGCCCGGAGATCCCGCCGTGGTGGCATGCGCTGCGGAGGTACTGGACCGCATGGGCGAGAGCAACGACGCCGCGGCCCTCCTGACCCCGTGGCTCGACAAGGCGGATGTACCGGCACCGATCGCGCGCGCCGTCGGACAGGTGGCCGTGAACCGCGACCAGGCACAACTGACCGCAGAGGCTGCCATACCCGCCATCGAACGGGCACTCGAGGGCGCACGCCTCAACCGGCTCGACAGGCGCGGCCTTCTGTTCCTGAAGGCGAACCTGCTGCAAGGTCTCGGCCGCACCGAAGCGGCCTTCGAGGCCTGCACCCAGGCGAACGATGTCGCCGGCGTGACCTACGACCCGGAGGCCGCGGCCGAACGCTTCGCAAGCTATCGCCGCGTATTCGGGCGCGAGACGCTGTCGAGCCTCGCGCACGCGACGCACCGGACCGAGCGCCCGCTGTTCATTGTCGGGCTGGCCCGTTCGGGCACCACGCTTGTCGAACAGATTCTCGACAGTCATCCGGACGTGGCCGGCGGTGGAGAACTCGAGGACATCCCGCGCGCCGCGCGCGGCATCGATGGTTATCCCGATGGCCTAACGTCACTTCGTCCCGACGCGCTCGACCGGATCGCCGCCGACTATCTCGCCGTGCTCGACGGGATTTCGCCGGACAGCCGCTTCGTCACCGACAAGATGATCGCCAACACCGAGCACCTGGGGCTGATCTCGATGCTGTTCCCGGCTGCGCGCGTCATACACGTGCAGCGCCACCCGCTCGCAATCGGCCTGTCCTGCTATTTCCAGAACTTCCGCTCCAGGAACGAGTTCACATTCTCTCTCGACGGCTTCGCCCACTATTTCAGGCACACGGACGAACTCATGCGGCACTGGTCGGACACACTCGACCTGCGTATCCATCGGCTTCGTTACGAAGAGCTGGTCCGCAACCCCCGACCCGAGATCGAGGCGTTGCTGGATTTCTGCGATCTGCCCTGGAACGACGCATGCCTCGCGTTCAACCGCAATGACCGGTTCGTGGACACGCTCAGCTACGCGCAGGTCCGGAAACCCCTGACAACGGAACCGGCGGAACGCCACATACGATATGCGGAACAGCTACGACCGCTCGCCGAAGCGCTCGCCGAAGAGATCGAACGCTACGAGGCTGACAGCCCGGCCTGATCGACACGCAGCCGAGCTATCTGGGATGCAACACGTACGTCACCTGCCCATGAGCTTCCGCAAGCGGCGACGCGCACGCGACAGGCGCGACTTTATCGTCCCCACGGCGACACCGAGTATCTCTGCAGCTTCTTCGTAGGGCATGCCCTCGACTGCGATCATCAGCAGCACCTCGCGGTCGGTCTCGGAAAGTTCTGTCAGCTTCTGGCGAAGTTCGATCAATTCAACATTTTCGAACTGGTTGGGAATTTGCGCGCCCGCGTCCTCGACCGTCTCCAATTCCACGGATCGCCCGCGTCGCTGATCGCGCCGTATGTCGTCGATATGGCAGTTCCGCGCGATCGTAAACAGCCAGGCGCGCAGATTTGTACCTGCCTCGAAGGCTCCGCGGTTGTTCAGCCCGCGCAGGATGGCCCGTTGCGCCAGGTCTTCCGCAGCGGTCGGGTCCCGTGTCAGCCCGAGCGCGAACCTGACCAATTGCGGCCGCACCTCTTCCAGGTCGTTGTCGAAATTATTATCGACGCGAGACGTCAGTCCCTCTCGTCGCTCTACCTTGTCCAAATATCCCCACTATCAGCCACGCTTTATATTGCGGCCAATTCAATATAGAACGTTAAAGATGTAATTCATATGAACATATGATAATATGATGGAAAATTATAATTTCAAGTATACATATTTTTTCGTAGTTATATCTACACCTGTATAATATCATTTCTCTCTTTTTCGATTCTATATTTTGATTTTTGTTTCATCTTTTAATTTTTTTGTCATCCATGAATGCCCGCACTTATGGGCCGACCCGGCCAATGCGCTGTTAACGCCTGAGCTTTTCCAGCATGGTCGTGCCAATTTTTACTGTTTCAACTATAGATTGCGCAGATCGACCCTCGACTTGATCGTTACTTGGCGCAGATCGACCCGGGGTTCGCGACGGCGCCTAACTCCCGAACCGGTCCTGGATCGCAGAGAACGCGGCGCGCAGACCCTGCGCCTCACCGCCGGCCGGGCGTCCGGGGCGGGTGCCCGTGTTCCAGGCCATGATATCGAAATGCGCCCAGGGCACATCGTCGTCGACGAACTCCTGCAGAAACAGCGCCGCCGTGATCGCACCGCCGAACGGGCCTTCGCTCGCGCTCGAGATGTCGGCGACCTTGCTCTCGATCATCGCCCTGTAGGGCTTGTACAGCGGCAGCCGCCAGACCGGGTCCGCCGTCGCCTCGCCGTGTTTCTCGAGATCCGCGTAAAGCTTGTCGTCGTTGGAGAAGACCGCCGCGAGGCCCGTGCCGACCGCCACCCGGGCGGCCCCTGTCAGGGTCGCGAAGTCGAGCAGCAGGTCCGGTTTCTCCGTGCTCGCCTCATACAGGCAATCGCCGATCACCAGGCGGCCCTCCGCGTCCGTGTTCGCGTTCTCCACGGTGATGCCCTTGCGGGTCTGCAGCACGTCCCAGGGGCGGTAGGCATTGCCGGCGACCGCGTTTTCCACGGCGCCGATCATGATCCGCAACCGCACCGGCAGGTTCGCCGCCATGATCAGCTGTCCCAGCGCGAGTGCATGCGCCGCGCCGCCCATGTCCTTCTTCATCCGCAGCATGCCTGCGGGCGGCTTGAGGTCGAGCCCGCCCGTGTCGAAGCAGACGCCCTTGCCGACCAGGGTGACGCGCGGGCCTTTCGTGCCCCAGCGCATGTCGATCAGCCGGGGGGCGTCGTCGGACGCGCGTCCGACCATGTGGATCAT
>JAEPNS010000283.1:0-2346 GCA_017643325.1 Alphaproteobacteria bacterium
AGAATGCAGATGAGCACCTTCGTGACCGGCTCCATGGTGCCCTCGATCAGCAGCGCGTGGACGACGCTGCCCACGACGGTGAGGGCCGCCAGAGAGGTGTGGAACGCCCGCCACACCCACCATTGCAGCCGGAGCCGCTTGAGGGGCAGCGCGAACAGCGCCGCGCCGAAGACCGCCCACATGGCGATCACACCCCAGGCGGAGAAAAAGGTCGGCGAGCGAAACAGGAGCGCATCGACCACGTCGGGCGGACTGGTGATCCAGAGACCCCCCACATGCACAACCACCGCCAGCACAAGCGTTGTGCCGACCAGACGGTGCATGCGGCGGCTGATACGGGTCGGCAGGTCCGGAACGTATCCGCCGGCCAGGAGCGGCTGGAACAGCAGCAGCGCCATCGCGACGATCCCGGCAAACCCGGCCGCGATATAGACCGGTTCGCGCCACGCCAGCAGCGGGCTGAAGGCCGCGGCGACGACCGGGACGGCAGCCACGACCAGCAGCACCGCCCAGACGAGCGGTCCGGGGATGCGGCGGCTGCCCCTGCTCTCCATCGCGATCAGGCGGGTTTCAGGACGAAATCCGCGTGGAGCGTGGTGTCGCTGGCGCTGTCCATCACCGGGCGCAGGAACACGGTCTCGAAATCGCCGCTGTCATAGGCGAGATGGCCGTGCGGCTGTCCGAACGCCGGGACGATCTGCGGCATTTCCAGCCGGAATTCGCCGTTGGCGTCGGTGAGCGTCGCGCCGTGGCTGTGGGGATCGCGCTCATGCCCTTCGGTGGTGTGGGCCCAGATCTGGATCCGCTGGCCCTCGAGCGGCGCACCGTCCCCGGCGCGGCGCACGGTGCCCGTCATCCAGAACCCGCCGCCTCCGATCCGTTCGACGACCGGCGCGCCGGGCAGGTAGTTGTTGGCCCCGCCGCGCATGGTCTTCGTCGGCGCGAGCCCCTTGGCGCGGGCGGGAACGATCAGCCCGGAGGCGCCGGTCAACACGGCCGCGGCGCCTGTCGCGAGGACGGTGCGGCGGGTCAGGACGTTCTTGCTCATGTCGATCTCTCAAATGGGTGCATGTCGGACGCGTTGCACTTCCTACGCAGCGGTTTCACGACCGGATTAAGTGCTAGATAGATCAGCATAATCACGCGACAAACACCTTTCACGGCCTCGTGACCGTCATCGGATGCCACGGATGCCGCCCGCTACGTGATATTCTTGGACACGAACACTGCCGGAGCCCCGCGTTGACCGAACGTCTCGAACCCCTGATCGAACATCTGCCCAAGGCCGAGCTGCACTTGCATATCGAGGGCACGCTGGAGCCGGAAATGATGCTCGCGCTGGCGAAGCGCAACAATGTGTCGCTGCCCTACGACACCGTCGAGGAGATTCACGCCGCCTACCGGTTCGAGGGGCTGCAGGACTTCCTCGACCTCTACTATGCAGGCATGTCCGTCCTTGTCGAAGCGCGCGACTTCCACGACCTCACCCGGGCCTATCTCGACAAGATGGCCGGACAGGGCGTGCGGCACGTCGAGATCTTCTTCGACCCGCAGGCCCACACCGACCGCGGCGTGGCGTTCGAGACGGTGCTGGAGGGGATCACCGGCGCGCTGGAGGAGGGCGAACGCGAACTGGGCATCACCTCGAAGCTGATCATGTGCTTCCTGCGCCACCTGCCGGAGGAACAGGCCTTCGAGGCCCTGGAATGCGCCTGCCGCCACAAGGAGCACATCCACGGCGTCGGGCTGGATTCGGGCGAAGCCGGCAACCCGCCGGAGAAATTCTCGCGGGTCTACGCCGCCGCGCGGGACGAGGGCTTCGTGCCCGTCGCGCATGCGGGCGAGGAGGGCCCGGCGGAATATGTCCGGACCGCGCTGGACGACCTGAAGGTGGCCCGGGTCGACCACGGCAACCACGCGCTCGACGACCCGGCGCTCACCGCCCGGCTGGCGCGAGAGCAGACGCCGCTCACCATGTGCCCGCTGTCGAACCTGCGCCTGAAGGGCATCGACCGGCTGGAAGACCACCCGGTCAAGCGCGCGATGGAGGCGGGCCTGCTGGTGACCGTGAACTCGGACGACCCGTCCTATTTCGGCGGCTACATCAACGACAACTACACGGCCGTCGCAGACGCCGTCGGCCTGTCAGCGGGCGATGTCGTGACGCTCGCGAAGAACTCCTTCGCCGCGTCGTTCCTGCCCGACGCCGACAAGCAGGCGCATATCGACGCGGTCGATGCGCATGCCGAACGGTTTGCGGGAGACGCGGACTGATCGGGTCCGCCCGCAGACCGCGTCACACGTCCGATCGTCATACCTGCGAAAGCAGGTATCCGTTATCGCCGA
>JAEPNS010000283.1:2356-4522 GCA_017643325.1 Alphaproteobacteria bacterium
CGGCGGCGGTTTCCTCGGCGAAGAACTCGGCCACGTAACCCGGCCCGTCCTCGCCCAGCGCGCCGAGGCCGTACATGAAGGCCCGGCCGGAGAAGACGAACTCCGCACCCAGCGCCATGGCGCGGACCACGTCGATCCCGGCGCGCACGCCGCTGTCGAACATCACCCTCGTCCGGCCGCCGACGGCTTCCGCCACGGCGGGCAGCGCGTCGATGGCGGGCGGTGCGGCCTCGAGCTGGCGGCCGCCGTGGTTGGAGACGATCACGCCGTCGGCGCCCACCTCTACCGCGCGCTCGGCGTCGGCGGGGTGGAGCAGGCCCTTGACCACCAGCGCGCCGGGCCAGGAGTCGCGGAAACGCTTCACCTCGTCCCAGGTGAACGAGCCGCCGGATTCGCGGCGCACGAACGCCGTGACATCGTCGAGGCTCGGGTTCTCACCCGCATATCGCGCGTAGTTGGCGAAGCCATGCATGCCGTGGCGGAAATAGGCCGCCAGCCAGTGCGGGTGCTTCAGGGCCTCGGACACCGTGCGGAAGCTGTGCTTGTAGGGGATCATCAGCCGGGCGTGGAGTTCGCGCGGGCGCTTGGTGCGCGCGGGCACGTCCAGCGTCAGCACAAGGACATGCACCCCGGCCGCCCCGGCACGGTTCGCCATGTCCATGTTGACCGCGAGCTCGTCCTTCGCGACCCGGTAGAGCTGGAACCAGATATTGTCCGGGGCCAGCGCCGCGCAGTCCTCGACCGTCGCACCGGCGACGCCGCCGAGGGCGAGCGGGATGTTGTGCGCCTTCGCCGCGCGGGCGAACGCCTTCTCGCCGCCCGGCAGGACCAGGCTGGGGATGCCCATGGGCGCAATGCCGACCGGCTGGTTGTAGCGATGGCCGAACAGCTCGACTGAAATGTCGGCAGCGAAGTTCTCGACCCCGTAGCGCGGCACGATCTCGACCGCATCGAGCGCCGCGGCGTTGGTCTTCATGTTGATGTCGCCCGCGCCCGCCGCGCCGTCGACATACTCGAAGGCGAATTTCGGCGTGCGCCGTTCGGCGCGCCGGCGCAGGTCGGCGACGGTCGGGTAGTCGAGTTTCCACCTCGCGGTGCGGTCTTCGAACGCGTTCATGGAACCGTTCTACGCCAATTCGTCCGTCGCCACGAGCACCGGCGCGGTCAGTTCGCGCAGGCTCCGGCGCTGCCTGCCGTCCGCATCGAAATTCGCCTCGTCCAGCCAGGTCTCGAACGCCGTCTCGAGCGCCGGCCAGTCGCGATCGATGCAGGCGAACCAGGCGGTGTCGCGCGAACGTCCGCGCGAGACCATGTGGCTGCGGAAACGCCCCTCCCAGGACAGGCCGAACCGCTGCGCGGCGCGGCGCGAGCGGGCGTTGTGCGCGTGCGTCTTCCACTCGAGGCGGCGGTAACCGGCGTCGAACACGTGCCGCATCATCAGGAAGATCGACTCCGTCGCCGCGACCGAGCGCTGCATGGCGACGGAAAACCGGATATTCCCGATCTCGATGGTTCCGTGCTGCGGCACCACGTTCTGGTACGACGCCTGCCCGACGGGGCGCCCGGAGGCGGCATCGACAATCGCGAAGAACATGCGCCCGCCCGACGCCCCGTAGGTGCGCAGCCATTCCGAGTACTCGCCCTCGTCGGCGAACGGGCCGTAGGGCAGGTACTGCCACTCGCCGGCCTCGTCCTCCTCCGCGGCGAAGGCGGCAAACAGGTCGGCGGCGTGCCGGTCCGGCGCCATCGGCTCCAACCGGCACGTCCGGCCGTGCAGCACGGTCATCGCCGGAGGGTCCGGCGGCGACCAGCCGGTCAGGTCGTCGGGATCGTCGTCATTCATGGCGGACATGGTCAGGTTGAGCGTCGCCCACAATCAGCCCGGCACGCGCGGCGGGTCAAGGCCCTGCCCTCTCCCGTCATCGGCACCAGCAGGGCTATGATCGGCCGGCCACCGCACATGAGGATATCCCGCATGCGCCTGACCATCCTGACCGCTGCCGTCTTCGCCATCGCGACAGCACACGCGCTCGCCCATGACGACGAACCCATCGGCGACGGGATTCGGGACGTGCCGCTGTTCGATGCGCACATGCACTACAAGGAGCCGGCCTGGGGGCCGTATCCGGTGAAGAGCGTGATCGAGCTGATGGACCGCAACGGGGT
>JAEPNS010000284.1 GCA_017643325.1 Alphaproteobacteria bacterium
GGGAGATGATGGAGCAGCGCCGCGACGCGATCCGGGGCGCGTTCCACTACCACCTGCTGCAGCTCTTCCAGGACCCGCGCATGACCGCGACGCAGGTTCTGCAGCTCGTGCAGGAGATGCAGCGGCTGATGGGCCCGATGCTGGGCCGCCAGCAGGCCGAGCTGCTGGAGCCGATGATCGAGCGGGTCTACGGGATTTTGCTGCGCGCCGGGGCGCTGCCGCCGCTGCCCGAGGCGCTGGAAGGGCTGTCGATCCGAATCGACCACATCTCGCCCATCGCCCGCGCGCGGAAGGCGGGCGACGCCCAGGCGATCCTGCGCACGCTGGAGGCGGCGCAGGCGATGGCGGCGCTCGACCCGCAGGTGACCGACCTGATCGACCCGGATGCGGGCATGCGGCTGATCGCGGAGGCCAACGGCGTGCCCGCGAAGGCACTGCGCGGGCCGGAGCGGCTGGCGGAAGTCCGGCTGGAACGCGCCGGGGCGGTGGAACAGGCGGCGCTGGCCCAGGGCATGGCGGGCATGGCCGAGGGGCTCGAGCAGATCGTGCCGGGGCTGGAAGGCGCGCTGGCCGGAATGTCCGATGCCGGCGAGGTGCCGACGGAAGCGGATGACGTCCTGACGGAGAACGCACCATGATCGTCGTACGCCGCGAGGATGTCTCGCCAGGTGGGCGCTACGCGGGCGGGCGATTCGCGCCGCCGGTGCCCGAGGGAGAGGCGCATCCGCGCCCCGCGCCGTCGCCGCGCGAGCTGCGCGAGCGGGCCTGCCAGCGCATCCAGGACCAGGGCTACCTGCGCGCCCAGCGCACGCCGGAAGAGAACCGGGCGCTGGCGATCGCGGATGCGATGCATCGCCTCGTTCAGGAGGTCACACCGCTTCTGTCGGGGTTCGCGGCGGACGGGGAACCGGGGGAACGGGACATCGGTCTGTCGGCGCCGCCGTTGCCGGACGCCGGTCAGGACAATGGACCCGCCGGCAATCCGTTTGTTCCTCGCGAGGGTGCCCCCGCCAGTGCTTCGGGACTGGAAGGCGTCGTCGATGTCGCCGGGCGTGGAAAGCTTATCAAGCTGCTTCTGGACCTGCTCAAGGAAGGCGGGCGGCCTCCCGAGCGACCGCCGGCCGGTCCGAACCCGAACCGAACACCGCCGTCCCGGCGTCCGGAAAATGAAACTCCCGCGCCTGTCGTGCAGCCGAAGCCGGATCGGCCGCTCGAACGTACGCCCGATCAGGTCACCGAGCCGCTGCGTGACGCGCTGCACGACGACCGTGCGAACGAGGATTCTTCCAAAGACACGGAGACAGAATCTCCGGAGAGAATTCGGGAAACCATCCGACAGCGTGTTGCGGAGAAGTTTCGCCTTACCGCCCGCAGCAAAGTCGAGATTCCTATGTCTGAACTCGGCTTGGCGATCGCGCCCCGACGAGTCATCCTGGAGTTTGTCGGAATGTGGCGCGATGGCTCGCTTCATGCATCGAATGGGCGGAACGCGACGGTGCAGTTGGAACTCGCACCTGTGAGCGAAGATCTGGCGGCGGAGATCAAAGAGAAAACCGACATCGATGTGTCCGGCTATTCACATGCAATAGACACGCAGGGCCTAAATCATGCGTTTGGCAACCATGATGAGTTTAATGAATTTCGGGGAGGTCAGGTGCCAATCACTGGAGATACCGTTTCCAAGTTTCTAGACGTTGTCTCCGATCCACGGAACGTTCACGCGAAGGGTTTAAGCAAGTCCGGGAGACCCGTAGTTGTTTTCCGAAAGAGGATAAATGGACACTATTGGTTCGTTGCTTCGATCCAAACCGGAAGGAAGCGTTTGGCGTTGTTCTCTCACTGGATTACCAAGGCGGGCTAGCTTTCACGCTGCAGTTGCAATGCACCGAAGTGCCCTGCCTATACGTCCAGAACGCTGCAGACGCACACCGTGAGTTCAGATGTTCCAATTGGCCCTCTGAACGTTACGTCCGAAACGAGCACAGTGTTCATTCACAGTAGCCTAAGTGCCGTTGGCGAGAAAATGAGAGTGCAGGTTCGTATAACGCGCCTGTGTTCACGCCCTTCGGCCGAACCCCAATACCAATTATCGACCGCACTTGTGTCCTCGTTTACCGAGAATTCCCGGATAGCCCGATCGGCGCATAGGTGCCCGGATCGGGTCCGGTGCCCTGCCCGAAAGCCGGGCCGCCCGACGCGGGCGTGAAACGCGAGACGGGTCCCGCCTTTGCCCCGACTTCGCTCCTTGCGGAGCTTCGGCGCGGCTTCGGCGTGGGCAGCCCTTCGTCAGAACCCCTGAAAACCAACCACTGATGGAGGACGGATATGTCCGTCGAAATCACTGCTGCCTTCCGGCAGGAGTACAAGAGCGGCATCGAGATGCTCGTCCAGCAGATGAGCTCGCAGATGCGAACGGCCGTGCGCGAGGAGGCGATTTCCTCCAAGCGCGCCTTCTTCGACCAGGTGGGCGCCGTCGCGGCCACCGAGGCGACCGAGCGCCACGGCGATACCCAGTATGTCTCGACGCCCCACAAGCGGCGTTCGGTCTCGGCCAAGACCTACCGCGTGGCTGATCTCGTGGACGTCCCGGACCTGATCCGCACGCTCAACGACCCGACCAACGCCTACAGCCAGGCCTTCGCGGCGGCGCTCAACCGCGCCATCGACCGGGAAGTCGCGGCGGCGGCGATCGGCACGGCGTACACCGGCGAGACCGGCACGTCGACTGTGACCCTGCCGTCGGCCCAGAAGATCGCGGCGGGCGGCGCGGGCTTCACGCTCGCGAAGCTCCGCGAGGCCATGAAGAAGTTCAAGGCGGCCAACGCGATCATGCCGGGCGACGATCTATACGTCGCATGGACCTCGGCCCAGGAGGACGAGTTCATGGACACGGCCGAGGTGAAATCCGTCGACTACAACACCCAGAAGGTGCTGGTGAGCGGCGGGGTCGAGGGATTCTATGGCTTCAAGTTCATCCGTCTGGAGGACGCGGCCGACGGGGCGTTGCTGCCCAAGTCGGGCTCGACGCGGTCCTGCTTTGCCTGGGCGAAGTCCGGCGTGCTGCTCGGTCTCGGCCAGGACATCACGGCCAAGATCGACCCGATCCCGGCCAAGAACTACGCGGTGCAGGTCTACGCGTCCATGGATATCGGGGCGACCCGGATGCAGGAAGAGAAGGTCGTGCAGATCGACTGTGTGGAAGCGTGATTGTGGCCGTCCGCCCAATCCCAATGAGCGTGGCGCAACATCCTGTCCGGAACGCGGACGGCTGTGGGTGCCAGACCGAACCAAAGGAGCCAACTCATGGCCATCACGACTGAAAATTCGACTCAGTACGGCAACACGGTTGCCGATCCGCGGGTGATGAATCCGACCCAAGAGGCGCACGGCCGCCTGCGGGTGGCGCGTTTCAACTTTACCCAGGGCGCGAGTGCCGGCGATGCCGGCTCGATTGCCCGGCTGGTCAGGCTGCCCAAGGGCAAGGTGCGGGTGATCCTGCCGCTGTCGCGTGTCGCCTTCTCGGCGCTCGGGGCGAGCCGGACGCTCGATATGGGCTGGGAGGCCTACCGGACCGATGAGGGGTCGGGCGAGGTCGCTGCGGACCCGAACGGGATGGACGACGGTGTCGACGTGTCCTCGGCGGGCGCGGTCGTGCCCGGCGGCACCGTCGGCGGTGACGAGACTGTTCTGTTCGAGTCCCTCGACGGCGTTGTGCTCACGGCCCAGATCAACGACGGGACGATCCCCGCGGCGGCGACGCTCGACGGATATCTCGTCTACGTCATGGACTGACGCGCCTTCGCGCCACGACGAGAGGGGCGGGCTCCGGTCCGCCCCTTTTCTTTTCACGACCCTTAAGGAGGCACGCATGGCGACCGACGTCACCATCGTGAACGCCGCGCTGATACGGCTCGGCGAGACGACGCTTACCGCTCTGAGCGACGAGACCAAGCCGGCGCGACTTGCGAACGCGATCTATGCCGACGTGCGGGACGCGGTGACGCGCGCGCATCCGTGGAACTTTGCGCTGGCCCGGGCCGAACTGACCGCGAACGCCAGCGCACCGACCTGGGGCTATGCGAACGCCTACGACCTGCCGGGAGATCCGGACCATTGCCTGCGGGTGCTGACGGTCGACGGGGAGGACGAGATTTCAGGCCGCTGGACTGTCGAGGGCCGGCAGATCCTCAGCAACCTCTCCTCGCCGATCCGGATCGTCTACCTGCGCCGGATTTCCGACCCGGACGATACCGACCCGCTGTTCCGCGAGGCGCTGTCGGCGCGACTGGCCCGCGAGCTCGCGGAGCCGCTCGGCAAGTCGACGTCGCTGCAGCAGGCCATGGGCGAGCTCTACGAGGCGATGCTGCGCGAAGCGCGTTCCGCCGTCGGACAGGAGGGCACACCCGATCTGATCTCGGCGGACGGTTGGCTGGAATCACGGTTCTAGAAGAGGTGCGGACATGACACAGCTA
>JAEPNS010000285.1 GCA_017643325.1 Alphaproteobacteria bacterium
CCGCTGAAACGGCGGCGCGGGACACCGCGCCGCCGTTTTTCGTTTGCTGCCGGCAAAAGAAAACGGGCGCCCGGGGCGCCCGTTGGATGTCGTGGCCGCGCCCGCGCGGTCAGGCGTTACGTTCGCCCGCCACGCGCTCGATCGCGTCGACGATCGCCTGGTAGCCGGTGCAGCGGCAGTAGTTGCCCGAAATGAACTCCCGGATTTCCTCGCGCGAGGGCGAGGGCGTCTTCGTCAGCAACTCCTGCGCGGTCAGCAGCATGCCGGGCGTGCAGAAGCCGCACTGGACCGCGTTGCGTTCATGGAACGCCTGCTGCAGGTCCGCGATCTCTCCTGAATCCGAAAGCCCCTCGATGGTCTCGACTGTCGCGCCGTCGGCCTGCGCCGCGAGCATCAGGCAGCCGCGGACGATGTTGCCGTCGACCCGGATCGTGCAGGCGCCGCACACGCCATGCTCGCAGCCCACATGGCTGCCGGTGAGCTCGAGTTCGTAGCGCACGAAATCGACGAGGTTGGTGCGCGCCGGCACACGGCGGCTGATCTGCTGGCCGTTGACGGTCATCGTGATATCGACGTTGTTGTCCATCTTGTCCTCCGCCGGTCAGGCCGCGAGCTCGGCCAGCGCGCGCTTGGTCAGCACACGGGCGAGATGCATCTTCATTTCCGCCGGACCGTTGAGGTCGGGCATCGGATCGAGGTCCGCGTCGAGCGCGTCCTGCGCCTTCTTCACGGTGTCGTCGTTATGGGCCTGTCCCTCCAGCGCTGACATCGCGCCCTTGGCGAGGATGGGCTGGTCGCCCGCGCCGAAGAAGCCGATCTTCATGTCGGAGAAGGTGTCGCCGTCGACACGGCCCTGGGCGGCGATCCCCACGATCGCGTAATCGCCGTGACGGCGCGCGAGCTCCATGAAGGCCGTGCGTTCGCCGTCGGGAATGGACGGAATCTCGGCGCCGACGAGGATCTCGTTGTCCTTCCGCGCGGTCTCGAACAGGCCGAGGAAGAAGTCGTCGGCGGCCACCTTGCGCTCGCCGTCGCGGCTGCGCAGAACGAAGGTCGCGCCGAGCGCCCGCGTCACGGCGGGCAGTTCCGCCGCCGGGTCCGCGAACGCGACCGATCCGCCGAACGTCCCGCGGTTGCGGATCGCCTGGTGCGCCACATGCGGCATCGCCTTTGCGATCAGCGGCGCATGGGTCGCGACGTCTTCGGATTCGAGCACGGCGGAATGACGGGCGAGGGCGCCGATCTTCAGTGTGCCGCCATCGGCCGAGATGTCCGAAATCCCGTCCAGTCCGTTGATATCGATGAGGATTTCCGGCGCCGACAGGCGCATGTTGAGCGTCGCCATCAGGCTCTGGCCGCCGGCAAGGATGCGGGCGTCGTCACCATGTTCGTCGAGCAGGTCGAACACCTGGTCGAAGCTCTCGGCGCGCACATATGCGAAAGGTGCGGGTTTCAACCTGTCTCTCCCTCTGGATCACCAGTTCTTCTGTCCGGACTTCGTGTCGTTCCGGAACATCTGTTTTCTACCCACTCCATCGCACCAAGTCTATGCGGGCGCGGGACGTCTGCCTATGGTACGCGCCAATCTGCAAAAGTTCGACCAGGGAGATGATCGATGGCCGATGCCAAGGTTCAGGTGAAAAGCGCCAGGTACACGCTGGTGGGCGAGGCGGTCTCGCATTCGCGCACGGATATCAGCGTGCGCGACGTGAAGGTGACGACCGACGAGCCCGAAGAGCGCGGTGGCACGAACGCCGGCGCGTCGCCGACGGAGACCATGATGGCGGCGCTTGTCGGCTGTACCAACAACGTCGCCACGCGCATCGCGCACCACAAGGAGCTCGATTTCGAGATCCAGACGATCGAGTGCGAGGTGGAATTCGACCGCCGGGGCGTCATCCTGGCCGAGCCGATCTCGGTGCCGTTCCCGAACATCACGATCACCATCAATGTGAAGACGACCGCGACGCCGGAGCAGCTCAAGGAAGTCGAGGAGATGCTGCCGATCTACTGCCCGGTCTCCAAGGTCTTCCGCGAGGCGGGGAGCAACGTGGTCGAGAAGTGGAACGTCGTCGACTGACCGTGGACGGCGGAGCAACGGGGGGACGCGAATGGGCCTGACGATCTGGGGACGGCACACGTCGTCGAACGTGCAGAAGCTCCTGTGGGGCTGCGCGGAGATGGGCGTCGCTTACGAACGTCCCGACATGGCCGGGAAATTCGGCTTCACCGACGAATACCTGGCGATGAACCCGAACCGGCTGGTGCCGACGATCGACGACGACGGCTTCATCCTGTGGGAGTCGAACGCCTGCCTGCGCTATCTCGCCGAGAAACATGGGCGCGGGACGCTCTGGCCCGAAGACCCGCACGTCCGCGCGGACGCCGACCGCTGGATGGAATGGCAGACGAACACCTTCTGGCCGGCGCTCCGGCCGGTCTTCCACCAGCTGATCCGCACGCCGGAAGCCGAGCGGGACAACGACCTCGTCGCGCGCAGCGTGAAGGCGGCGGGCGAGATCAGCGGCGTCCTCGAGCATTTCCTCGAGGGCCGCGACTTCGTTGCCGGCGATGAGCTCACGATGGGCGACATCCCCATCGGCGGCGTGATCTACCGCTGGTACGCGATGGACATCGAGCGGCCCGACCGCCCCAACGTACGCAAATGGTACGAGCGCCTCACCGAACGGCCCGGCTACGCCGAGCACATCATGATCCCGCTGGAGTAGCCGCCGATCAGGTTTCGCTCTTCCGCGCGAGGAAGAGGCGCTCACCAAGGAAAACAAACACGAGCCCTGCGACCGAAGCGTAAATGACGACCATGTCGGTTTGGGCCTTGATGAAAAGAAGTGCGCCGAGCACGACCGCGTCCAACGATATGGCAATGATCAGGATGACGGGATTGGCGCCGATATCTTCACGAATCCTGCGCAAAACGCCCCAGTGTATCGCGATATCCATCACGATATAGAAGATCGCCCCGAGCGAGGCGATCCGGCTCAAATCGAAAAACACGGTCAACGCCATTGCTGCGACAACCGTGTAGACCAGCGTGTGCGTTTGGATGTCTCCGGGCATCCCGAAGTGGCGATGCGGCACCAGGTCCATGTCGGTCAGCATCGCCAGCATTCGCGATACCGCGAACACGCTCGCAATCAGCCCTGAAACCGTGGCGACGATCGCAAAGCCGACAGTGAACCACAGCCCGAAATTCCCGAACGCGGGCCGCGCAGCTTCGGCAAGGGCGTAGTCCTTGGCCGCGACGATTTCGGAGATCGACAGGTTTGCGCCGACGGCAAACGCGACGAGCACATAGACGACAACACAGATCGCGATCGAGATGACGATCGCGCGGCCGACATTCTTTCTGGGCGCCTCGATCTCGCCACCGCTATTGGTGATCGTCGTGAACCCCTTGTAGGCGAGCAACCCCAGAGCAACCGCACCGAGGAAACCCCCCAACCCCGTTTTCTCAGGTTCGACCGATATGCTCTCGAAGGTAAACCCGGAAATCCAAAGTCCCACGACAGCGAACAGGAGGATGCCAGCGACCTTTACGAACGCCATGATGAAGGACAGGGATTGAATGAACGCATTGCCCAGGACGTTCACCAGGAAAGCGAAGAGCAGAAGCCCGACACCGAGGACGGGCACGAAAACGCTATCCGGGCCGACTTCGAATATCTGCAGCGTATATGTGCCGAACGTACGGGCGACGAGGCTTTCGTTGATGACCATCGAAAAATACATCAGCAACGCGCAGGCGCCGGTCACAACCCCCTTCCCGTAGGCCTTTTCAAGAAAGGTCGCGATACCGCCGGCGGATGGGTAGGCATTCGACAGCTTCACGTATGAGTAGGCGCTGAACCCGGCGACGACGGCGGCCGCGACAAAGGCCAGCGGGAACCACGTTCCCGCAAGATCCGCGACCTGTCCGGTGAGGGCGAAGATGCCCGCGCCAATCATCACTCCGGTGCCCATCGATACGGCACCGAGCAGGCTGAGACTGCCTTCCTTGTAATCGGCGCTTCGGTCCCCGTTCGCGTTCATCTTTCACCTCTCGGATTATCCAGAAGGTAGTGCGCGATCGCGCGCAGGTCTGCGTCGGAAAGCCATGACGTTCCATCGCGTACGACTTCGCCCATGCTGCCCCCAAGGGCGTCACCGCCGGGTTCCGTTCCGAAACGCAGGCCGAAGGCGAGATTTCTCTCTGTCCAGCCATTGGCCCTCAGTGCCTCTGGCGTGATGGACGGCGACCGTTCTCCGCCCGGAAGGCCGCTTGCGCCTTTCAATGCCTGCTCCGCGATTCTGGCACCCAGCGCATTGCGCGGGGTGTGACAGGCGCCGCAGTGGGCGGGGCCTGTGACGATGTATTTCCCGCGGTTCCACAGATCGGATCTAT
>JAEPNS010000286.1 GCA_017643325.1 Alphaproteobacteria bacterium
CTTGCCGCCCACCTCGGACAGCGGCCTGTCGGTCACGGCGTCGCCGGTCGTCCTTATTTCGACGACCTCCGCCGGCGGGGCATCGGGAAACGCCGCGGCGTGGAGGTCGCGGACCATGAGCGCCTGGGCGAGCGCCAGCGGGCTGCCGCGGGTGCCGATACGAAGGGGACGGTCGTTCATGCGCTCCCTCTTAGCGTTCCCGGACGCCAAGACAAACGCCCTTTTTCGCCTCCACCCCCTCAACCGGCTTCCGCGCCGGTCGTTTTGGGCTATACCGGTTCCATGAAGATCCTCGGAATCGAAACCAGCTGCGACGAGACGGCCGCGGCCGTCGTGAGCGACGAGCGCACGGGCGGGACCCCCGCAATCCTGTCCAACATCGTGCTCAGCCAGCTCGACGACCACCGGCCTTTTGGCGGTGTCGTGCCGGAGATCGCGGCGCGCGCGCACCTCGAACATCTCGATGCGATTGTGGCACGTGCGATCGAGGAGGCCGGCCTCGGACTCGACGCGCTCGACGGGATCGCGGCGACCGGCGGGCCGGGCCTGATCGGCGGCGTCCTCGTCGGGACCATGACCGCGAAGGCGATCGCCGCCGCGCGGAACCTGCCCTACGTTGCGATCAACCACCTCGAAGGCCACGCGCTCACCGCGCGCCTGACCGACGACGTCCCCTTCCCCTACCTGCTGCTGCTGGTGTCCGGCGGGCACTGCCAGCTTCTCGCCGTGCGGGGATTGGGCAGCTACGAGTTGCTTGGCACCACCATCGACGACGCCGTCGGCGAGGCGTTCGACAAGACCGCCAAGCTTCTCGGACTGGGATTTCCCGGCGGCCCCGCCGTCGAGACCGCAGCGCGAACGGGGGACCCGGCGCGCTTTGCCCTGCCCCGCCCCCTGCGCGGACGGCCGGGGTGCGACTTCTCCTTCTCCGGACTGAAAACCGCGGTGCGCCAGGCAGCGGTCGATCTCGGCGATGACCTGTCGGAGCAGGACGTGGCCGACCTCGCGGCCAGTTTCCAGGCCGCGGTCTGTGACGTCATTGCGGACCGGTCCCGGCGGGCGCTCGACGCCTTCCTGGAGATCACCGACGGTTCCGCGCCGGTCCTGGTCGCGGCGGGCGGCGTGGCGGCCAACGGCGCCCTGCGCGAGACCCTCACGTCCCTTTGCGAGGCCACCGGCACCCGTCTCGTCGTGCCGCCGCCCGCGCTGTGCACCGACAACGCGGCGATGGTGGCGTGGGCAGGACTGGAGCGGCTGCGCGCGGGCGAGCGGAGCGGGCTCGATTTTCGTCCACGGCCGCGCTGGCCGCTGGCAGAAGCTGCCGCTGCCGAATAAGCTGCCCGCATGTCTTCCGACGAAACAGCACGCACGCGCGTCGACGTGCAACCGATCTTCGCGACGCCGGTCGTGTTCGCCCCGCTGCCGAATGCGGACGCGGTCAATGCCGCGCTGCGCGAGGCCATCCTGGCACGGGCTGAGACGCACCCCTCCACCGCCCACTCAAATCTTGGCGGGTGGCAGTCGAGCTGGGACCTGCCCGAATGGGGCGGCGAGGAAATGCGCCACCTCATGACCTTCGTGCGCCAGCTTGCCGACAGGCTGACCGCCGATCGCAGCGGCAAGCCCGCACCCCAGGACTGGCGCACCAATGCGTGGGCCAACGTGAACCGCGCCGGCCACGGAAACGAATTCCACACGCATCCCGGTTGTGTCTGGTCGGCGGTCTACTACGTCGACGACGGGGGCGCGGCCGCCGACCCGAGCCTCGGTGGCGAGTTCGAGATCCAGGACCCGCGCGGCGTCGCGCCGGCCATGTACCGGCCGGACCTCGTGCCCGCCGTCCAGGGCGGCGTCTCGATGGGAGCGAGCGAAACGATCCAGCCCGCCCAGGGCACGGTGATGATGTTCCCGTCCTGGGTTTCGCACGCCGTGCGTCCCTACACCGGCGAGGGCACCCGTATCTCCATCGCGATCAACCTGAGCTGAGTATGTCGGACCCGATCCAGCGCATCGCGGTGATCGGCGCCGGTGCCTGGGGCACTGCGCTGGCCACCGTCGCCCGCCGCGCAGGGCGCGACGTGATCCTGCACGCCCATGAGCCGGAGACGGCCGAGGCGATCAACACGCGCCACGTGAACCCGGTCTTCCTTCCCGACATCCCGCTCGACGAGGGCATCCGCGCGACCGACGATCTCGCCGAGGCCGTCGACGGCGCTGACGCGATCCTCATGGTCACCCCGGCACAGTTCCTGCGCGCAACGCTCGCGCGCGTGGACGCCGGCCTGCCGGTCGCGATCTGCTCGAAGGGGATCGAACTCGACACCGGCAAGCTCATGAACGAGGTGGCGGAAGAGGCCGCCCCGGACGCGACGCTGGCTGTCTTGTCTGGCCCGACCTTCGCAGCGGAGGTGGCGCGCGGCCTGCCGACGGCGGTCACGCTCGCCTGCGCAGATGCGGATATCGCGACGGCCCTGGCCGACGCGCTCGGGACGGCGACGTTCCGCCCCTACACCTCCGCAGACGTTGTCGGCGCGGAGGTCGGCGGGGCGATCAAGAACGTGATTGCCATCGCCTGCGGCGTGGTCGACGGGCGCGGCCTCGGCCAGAATGCGCGTGCCGCGGTGATCGCGCGCGGCCTCGCCGAGATCGCGCGCTTTGCCGGCGCGCTCGACGCCGACCCGCGCACGCTGATGGGGCTGTCGGGCCTCGGCGACCTGACACTGACCTGCACGTCAACCGCGTCGCGCAACTATTCGCTGGGCACGGCACTGGGCGGCGGCCGGTCCTACGAGGACACGATGCGCGACCGGAAAACGGTGGCCGAGGGTGCGACGACCGCACCGGCGGTCCTGACCCGTGCCGCATCGCTCGGCGTCGACATGCCGATCTGCGCGGCGGTCAACGCGATCCTGCACGAGGGAGCGGGCATCGACGAGACCATCGCCAGCGTGCTCGCCCGGCCGCTCCGCGCCGAGGGCTGATTGGATTCCTCCCGACGCCTGCCGTATATGTCAGGGCTCTAAGGCGAGGAGAAAGCGACATGGCCTACTGGCTCTTCAAGTCCGAACCCGGCACCTGGTCTTGGGACGATCAGGTGAAAAAGGGCACGGAACACTGGGACGGGGTGCGCAATCACCAAGCCAACAACAACATGAAGGCGATGAAGAAGGGCGACAGGGGCTTCTTCTATCATTCCGTCAACGAGAAACGGATCGTCGGGATCGTGGAAGTGGTGCGCGAGCACTACCCCGACCACACCGACGAGTCCGGCCGTTTCGGTATGGTCGACATCAAGACCGTGAAGCCGGTCGAAACACCTGTGACGCTCGCGGACGTCAAGGCCAACCCGAAGCTCGAGGACATGGTGCTGGTAAACAACTCGCGCCTGTCGGTTCAGCCGGTCACCGCGGCCGAGTGGAAAGAGGTCTGCCGCATGGCCGGCGTCAAGCCTTAACGCCGCGGCTGGCCATGACCGAGTTCGATCCCGACAATCCCGTCATGCGCGGCAACCGCCGTGTGCTCTGCCATGTCGACGAGATCGGCGAAGCCGGCAAGGGCTTCACCCTTCGCCGCATCGTCAAGGACAAGCCGGACGCGGCCCTGCCCCTGTTCCTCGTGCCCGACGGCGGGGAGGTGCACTGCTACATGAACATGTGCCCGCACCAGGGCACGCCGCTGGAGCTGAAGCCCGACACGTTCCTCGATGTCGAGCGCGAGCTGATCCAGTGCTCGACACACTGGGCCAAGTTCCGCAAGGAAGACGGCTACTGCGTGAAGGGTCCCTGTGTCGGCCGGTCGCTGAAGAAGCTGCCTGTGACCGTCGACGACGATGGCATGGTGCTGTTCGGCGAATAACCGAGGGGCCCCGCGCCGCGCCCGGGGGACGCCCGACCTTGGTATGAGTTGTCCGGGCGGGCCGATTTCTCAATAATGCCCGCCAACGCCAACCGCGCCGCCAGCGCGCGGAACAACGCGATGACGAGGGGAAGCAAAGACATGTCCAGCGACACCTATCCCGTACCCGACGAGTGGGCGAAGCGCGCCTGGGCGGACAATGACCGCTACCTGGAAATGTACGATCGGTCCGTCTCCGACCCCGAGGCCTTTTGGGAGGAGCACGGCAAGCGGATCGACTGGATCGAGCCCTACACGAGGGTGAAGGACGTTTCCTACGACGCGTCCGACCTGCATATCCGCTGGTATCATGACGGCGTCCTGAACGCGTCGGCAAACTGCCTCGACAGGCACCTCGCATCGCGCGGCGACCAGGTGGCGATCATCTGGGAGGGCGACGACCCGAAGGACGACGCCAAGTTCACCTACAAGCAGCTTCACGAGAAGGTCTGCAAGCTCGCCAACGGCATGAAGGAACTGGGCGTCGAGAAGGGCGACCGG
>JAEPNS010000287.1 GCA_017643325.1 Alphaproteobacteria bacterium
CGTCACGGCCGGGCTGGCGTTCAAGGTCTCGGCGGTGCCATTCCACATGTGGACGCCGGACGTTTACGAAGGCGCGCCGACGCCGGTCACCGCTTTCTTCGCGATCGCCCCGAAAATTGCGGCTATGGCGCTGTTCGTCCGCGTGATGCTGGAACCGTTCGGGGCACTCGCGGTCGAGTGGCAGCAGGTCATCTGGTTCATCGCGCTGGCCTCGATGATTCTCGGGTCGTTCGCCGCCATCGTGCAGACCAACATCAAACGCCTGATGGCCTACAGTTCGATCGGGCATATGGGCTTCGTGCTCGTTGGCCTTGCGGCCGGCAACGAGCAGGGGGTCATGGGCGTGCTCGTCTACATGACGGTCTACCTGTTCATGAATGTGGGTGCGTTCGGCTGCATCCTCGCCATGCGCCGCCAGGGACGGATGGTCGAGGAGATCGATGAACTGGCCGGGTTGAGCAAGACCAACCCCTTGATGGCGCTGGCGCTCGCAATCTTCATGTTCTCGATGGCTGGCATCCCGCCACTGGGTGGGTTTTTCGCGAAGCTGTTCGTGTTCCGAGCGGCGATTGATGCCGAGCTCTACGTGCTTGCGGTGGTCGGTCTGCTGGCAAGTGTCGTGGGTGCCTTCTACTACCTGCGCATCGTGAAGCTGATGTACTTCGACGAACCGGCCGAGGCGTTTGACGGTGGGCTGGGCCGGGAAACCCGCGCGATCATCGCGATCACCGCAGTCGTGACCGTATTCTTTTTCATTGGCCTGGCGCCGGTCCTGTCCGGTGCGGAGGCTGCGGCGGCCGTGCTTTTCGCCGCATGAGCTCCATTCCCGATGCGCCGCCCGGCTGGCGGCTGATCGAATACGACAGCATCGACAGCACCAGCGACGAGGCCAGGCGCCTCGCGGAAGCCGGTGAGGACGGTCCTGTAGCCGTCTGGGCACGCGAACAGACAGCCGGGCGCGGGCGGCACGGACGAAGCTGGACGTCGCCGAAAGGCAACTTCTATCTGTCCGTCCTGTTGCGACCCGGGTGTCCGACGTCACGCGCGCCGGAGATCGGATTTGTGGTGGGGGTCGCCATGGCTCGCGCCGCGCGCGAGGTGTCGGGTGTGCCTGTCGTGCTCAAGTGGCCGAACGATCTTCTCGCTGATGGCCGCAAGGTCGCCGGCATACTGCTTGATAGCGCCGACGACGGACAGGGTCGGGTTGCGTGGGTGGTCGCGGGCACAGGCGTGAACGTGGCGAGCCATCCGGACGGGTTGCCGGACGCAACAAGCCTGTCTGCACAGGGCTACGCGGGCACCGTCGAGGATCTGGTCGCGGCGTATATCCGAGCGTTGGCCGAGGAACTCGAGGCATGGGAGCGAGACGGTTTCCTCCCGATCCGCGAGCGATGGTCGAACCACGCCCTGCCGCAGGCGACGCCGCTGTCGGTGAAACTGCCCGATGGTGTGGTCGAAGGTGATTTCGGCGGGCTCGACGAAACTGGTAGTCTCCTTTTGCGCCGAAACGGCGAAACCTTGCGGATATCGGTCGGGGACGTGTTCCCGCTGGTATCTCCCACGGCTGCCTGAACGAGACCCGGGGCGAGACGATGCTGCTGGCCGTTGACTGCGGAAACACCAACACGGTCTTTGCCGTCTTCGACGGGGACGAACAACGCGGCCAGTGGCGGATCGCGACCGACGCGCAACGTACAGCCGACGAGTACGCCGTCTGGCTCACCCAGCTCATGTCGCTCAAGACCCTCGGTGTTGGCGACATCAACCATGCGATCGTCACCACCGTCGTCCCCGGCACCCGGCGCAACCTGACTACCCTGCTGGAATCGCATTTCGGCGTGACGCCGCTGGTGGTGCGTGATCCCAATGTCGACCTCGGGATCGAGGTCCTGATCGATCGGCCGGAACAGGCAGGTGCGGACAGGCTCGTGGCCGCTGTGGGCGCGCATCTGCGCCATCCCGGCGACCTGATCGTGATCGATTTCGGCACGGCGACGACCTTCGACGTGATCGACAGCGACGGGAACTTCCGCGGGGGTGTCATCGCACCGGGCATCAACCTGTCCGTGGAGGCGCTCTACACGGCGGGCGCCCTGTTGCCCCGGGTCAACATCGAGAAGCCCGCGACGGTGATCGGCGGCGCGACGGTACCAGCCATGCAGTCCGGGATTTTCTGGGGTTATGTCTCAATGATCGAGGGAATGGTCCCGCGGGTGGCTGCGGAATACGGCAAGCCGGTCAAGGTGATCGCGACCGGCGGGCTGGCACCGTTATTCGCGGATGTCACAGACGTGATCGACGCCACCGAACCCGACCTGACCCTGATCGGGCTTCGCGAAATCGCGCGGCGCAACGGTATTTCGTGACGGTGCATTCGACATCATGACTCCCGGTCCCGACGAACTCCTGTTCGTGCCGCTCGGCGGTACGGGCGAAATCGGCATGAACCTGAATGTCTACGGGCATAAAGGACAGTGGTTGATCGTCGATTGCGGCGTGACCTTCGGGGACCCGCTGTATCCCGGGGTCGATGTCATGATGGCCGATCCGGCCTTTATCGAGGCCCGTCGCGACCATCTCGCAGGTCTTCTGGTGACCCACGCGCACGAGGATCATGTCGGTGCAGTCGCGCATCTGTGGCCGCGGTTGAAGTGCCCCGTCTATGCGACGCGGTTCACGCTTGCGGTGCTTCGCCGAAAGCTGGAGGAGGTCGGGCTCGACAGCAAGGTGCCGCTGCACGAGTTGCCGCTTGGGGGCTCGGTCGAACTGGGCCCGTTCGAAATCGAGCTTGTCACGATGACCCATTCGATCCCGGAGCCGAATGCGGTTGTCCTGCGCACGGGCGCGGGGACGATTTTCCACACGGCCGACTGGAAGCTCGACCCGGATCCGCTCATCGGGACACCGGTCGACGGAGACTCGCTCCGCAAGATCGGGGACGACGGGGTCCTGGCGATGGTCGGGGATTCGACCAACGCCACCGTCGAGGGCCACAGCCGATCCGAGGGGGAGGCACGCGAAAGCCTGATGGAGCTGGTCGGGACGCTCGAATACCGGGTGGCCGTGGCGTGTTTTGCCAGCAATGTGGCGCGCGTGCAGACCCTTGCCGAGGTCGCGCATGCCCACGGCCGCGCCGTGGGCCTTGTCGGCCGCTCGCTGTGGCGGATGACCGATGCTGCGCGCGCGACCGGCTACCTGTCCGATCTGCCGCCGTTTGTCCGCGAGGAGGAGGCCATGCAGCTTCCCCGTGACGCCGTGCTTCTAATCTGCACGGGCAGCCAGGGCGAACCGCGTGCCGCGCTGTCACGCATCGCGCGCGAGGATCACCCCAACGTGGACCTTGAGCGCGGCGACACGGTGATCTTTTCCTCCCGCGTCATACCCGGCAACGAGGTGCCGATCGGCCGCCTGCAAAGCCAGCTCGTGGCGATGGGCGTGCAGGTGATCACCGAACGCGACCATTTCGTCCACGTCTCGGGGCACCCCGCACGGGACGAGTTGCGCAAGATGTACGAATGGATCCGCCCGCGGATTGCCGTGCCGGTGCACGGCGAGGCCCCGCACCTCAATGCCCACGCCGAGCTCGCCCGTGCGTGCGGAACGGTGCATGCGCCTACTATCCGCAATGGCGACGTGCTTTTGCTCGATCCCGAAGGCCCCGAGATTGTTGGGCAGGTGCAGACGGGCCGACTGGCGCTCGACGGGCACGACCTGATCCGGGTTGACGATGCCAACCTGCGCGCGCGCAACAACATGCTCTGGAACGGCTCTGCGGTCCTGACGGTTGTGCTCGACCGGAAGGGGAGGGTCGTCGCCGAGCCCCAGTTGTCCGCGCCGGGGCTTCTCGGGGATACCGATGACGATTACGATCTGATGGACGATGTTCTGGACGATGTGCTGGATTCACTGACCCAGGTGGACCTGAAGGCGCGCGCCGACGAGGATGCGCTGATCGAGCGGCTGCGGCGGACGGTCCGGCGCAGTTTCCGGTCGCGGCGCGGGAAGAGCCCGACCACCGATGTGCACCTCGTACGGCTTGAGGACTAGGGAGCTCAGGAAAGATGATCGGACGCCTGAACCATGTGGCGATTGTCGTGCCGGACCTCGCGGCGGCGACTGCGGTCTATGCTGAAACGCTTGGTGCAACGGTGTCCGAGCCGCTCGATCTTCCCGCCCATGGCGTGACGACCGTGTTCGTGGAATTGCCGAACACCAAGATCGAGCTGCTGCATCCGCTGGGCGAGGGCTCGCCCATCGCCGGCTTTCTCGAGAAAAACCCGTCCGGTGGCATGCATCATGTCTGCTACGAGGTCGAGGACATATACGCCGCGCGCGACCGGCTCCAGGCCGAG
>JAEPNS010000288.1 GCA_017643325.1 Alphaproteobacteria bacterium
TCCGACCGTGCCCATTTCGGACAGTCCGGTGCCAAGGTCGCGGCCTGCCCGACCGTGGGTGCGACCCAGTACATCCCGCGCATCATCGGTGAGCGGCTGGCGCGTGAGATGATTTTCCTGGCGCGCACGTTCGACGCCGAGGAGGCGCAGCGGATCGGCCTGATCAACAAGGTCGTACCGCACGACAAGCTTCGCGAAGAAACCGAGAAGTGGTGCGAGACCATCAAGGGCCACAGCGGCCAGACGATCCGCATGACCAAGAAGTCGCTCAACCACGAGTCCGACCAGCTCTATGCGTCCTGGCAGCACGGCATGGAACTGCTGGCGCATGTCTGGGGCAGCGAGGAATCGCTCGAGGGCATGCAGGCGTTCCTCGACAAGCGCAAGCCGGACTTCATGAAGTTCCGGATGCGCAACAAGGAGATCGTCGACCAGTATCTTGACGACCTTGCGAACGACCGCAACCAGCTGAAGAAGGGCTGACGCAGGCCCCCATGACCGGCACCGGCGAAAAAGGCGCGCTCGACGGCATCCGCGTGATCGATCTCACGCGGGTGCTGGCCGGACCCTTCTGCACGATGATGCTCGGCGACATGGGCGCCGACGTGGTCAAGGTCGAGCAGCCGGGACGCGGCGACGACACCCGCGCCTGGGGCCCGCCCTTCGTGGGCGAGGAAAGCGCCTACTACCTCGGCGCCAACCGCAACAAGCGCGGGATGACGCTCAACCTCAAGGAAGCGTCCGGGCGCGAGGTGCTCGCCGACCTGCTGCGCGGCGGCGACATCGTGGTCGACAACTTCAAGCTTGGTACCATGGCGAAGTTCGGCTTCGACGACGCCTGGTACGAGGAGAACGCACCGCAGATCGTGCGCGCCTCGATCCTCGGATACGGCTCGACCGGCCCCCGTGCAGGTCTGCCCGGCTACGACTTTCTGCTGCAGGCCGAGAGCGGCCTGATGAGCATCACCGGCGAGGCGGACGGCGACCCGATGAAGCTTGGCGTCGCCATCGTCGACCTGTGCACCGGAATGTATGCGCTGTCCTCCATCCTCGCCGCGCTGCAGGCCCGGCACCGGACGGGCAAGGGCCAGTATGTCGAGGTCTCGCTCTACGACACAGGTGTATCGCTGCTGGCCAACGTGGCGTCGAATTTCCTCGCGTCGGGCAAGCCTGCGGGCCGCTACGGCAACGGCCACCCGAACATCGTGCCCTACAACGCCTACCCGACCCGCGACGGCATGATCGCTCTGTCGGTGGGCAACGACGGACAGTTCCAGACGTTCTGCAACGCGGTCGGCCAGGACGAATGGGCCGAGGACGAACGCTTCGCGCGCAACCGCGACCGGGTCGAGAACCGGGATGCCTGCGACGGCATGATCTCGGACCTGCTGAAAACAGACGACACGGCAGCCTGGCTGGACAAGCTCCAGGCCGCCGGCGTCTCTTGCGCACCGATCAATACGGTCGACCAGGCGCTGACGGCGGAACACACGCTCGCGCGCGAGCTCGTCACCAAGGCTGTGCACACGAACGAAGGCGAGATCACCCTGCCCGGAATCCCCTTTCGCTTCTCGGACACGGCCGCCGCCGTGCGCCGCGCCCCGCCGGCGCTGGGCGAACACACCGAGGAAATCCTGGCCGAGATCGGCAAGTCCGACGACGAGATCGCGAAGCTTCGCGCGACCGGCGCCATCTAAGTCGTTCCGTTTCGTCGCAAGAGACGTTCGCCCGGACGGGTGGGCGGGCGCCCGGCCGTGTGGGAAACTGCGCGCAAATTCCAGCACTCATGGCAAGGGGAACGACCATGGCCCAGCGTATCGACGTCGGACACATCACCCTCAATGTTGACGAAAAGGGCGACGGCCCCGCGTTTATTTTCATTCCCGGCCTGGTCGGGGTCATGAACTCCTGGGACTACCAGCGGGAAATCTTCTCCGACCGGTACCGCTGCATTTCCTTCGATCATCGCGGCGCGGGCGACAGCGACCGGCCCGGTCCCGACGGCTACTCGACCCAGCACATCGCCGACGACGTCATCGCGCTGCTCGATACGCTCGGCATCGAGAAGGCGCACGCGCTGGGAACGTCGACGGGCGGCGCGATCCTGCAGAACCTGGCGATTGACCATCCCGACCGGCTGCGCTGCTGCATCTTTTCCAACACCTGGACCAAGGCCGACGAATACATCCGCCGCGTGCAGACCGCGCGCAAACAGATCGCGCTCAACGAGGGCAAGGAAGCCTATGTGGAGATCAGCTCGCTGTTCACCAACGGCTGCAACCAGTTCCGCTACAACCTCGACAAGGTGATGGAACTGGAAAAACGCTCGATGGAGACCATCGCCGAACCGGACGTGCTTGCCGCGCGCATCGACATGACCCTCAACCACGACCGGCTCGACGAGATCAACAAGATCAAGAACCCCTCGCTCATCGTGGGCACCAAGGACGATGCGACCGTGCCCTACTACTTCTCCGAAGACCTGCACGAGGCCATCGAGGGGTCGGAACTCGTGATCGTCGAGGAAGGCGGACACTATTCCTACCGCCGCCACCCCGAAGAATGGGCCGGTATCGTCGGCCCGTTCCTCGCCAAGTGGGAAGACAAGATTTGATGCGCGTCGGCATCGTGGGCATCGGCTGGTGGTCCGATGTCCTCGCCGAAGTGATCGGGCGCTCCGACAAGCTGGAGCTCCGCGCGGGTTACTCGCGGTCGGCCGAAAAGACCGCGAAATTCGCCGAGACCTTCGGCTGCCAGGCGATGGATTCCTACGAGGACATGCTGAAGCTGGGCGACCTCGACGCGGTCATCCTGACCACGCCCAACTCGGCCCACCGCCCGGGAGCCGAGGCCGCGGCGGCCGCAGGCAAGCATGTCTTCGTCGAGAAGCCGATCTCCAACACCATCGCCGACGGCCGCGCCATGATCGCGGCGTGCGAGAAAGCCGGCGTTGTCCTTGCGGTCGGCCATTCGTACCGGCGGCATGGCGCGTTGCGGCACCTGAGGCGAATGATCGACAGCGGTGAGCTGGGCCGGGTCAGCCTCGTTGAAGGTATGTTTTCCAACGACAACGGGCTGAAGCTGAAGCCGGGCGCATGGCGGACGGACCCGGCCGAGATCCCAGGCGGCTGCCTGATGCAGATCGGGATCCACCAGATCGACAACCTGCTCTACCTGCTGGGGGATGCGACCGAACTGACCGCCTATGTCGACCGGCTGGAGACCGAGCCCGATATCGAGGACGTCACCACCGTGCTGATGCGCTTCGAATCCGGCGCGATCGGATACGCGGCGTCGGACTACATCTCGCCCCGCAGGTTCGAGTTGACGATCCACGGCACCAAGGGCAACGCGTTCTTCGACATGGACAATGACGGGCTGCGGCTCCAGCGGACGGGCGAAGGCAAACCCAGCCCGGTGGAATATCCGCCCAACGACCACCTGCTGGCCGAACTGGAAGATTTCGCCGACGCCGCAAAGGATGGCCGCAAGCCGGAGGTCGACGGCACGGATGCGCTCAAGCCGCTTGCGGTTGTGCTCGGCGCGGTGACGTCGTCGAGGGAAGGCCGGTCGTTACCGTTATCCGAGATCCTGGGCGAGACCTGATATCTCGCGGGCCCGGGCTTCCTTCAGCCCGACCTGCCCCGCGGCTTCCATCAGCAGGTCCCAGGTGCCCTTCGGAATGTCGATCCCCTCGACGCTTCGCCTGGCGCGCGCGATGCGTTCGGGATCGCCGGGTACAAGCACCGGCGCGTCGGGGTCTGCAGGCCTCGCACTCTTGGAATAGTCGGCCATTGCCGAGATCTCGCGCTTGATCCAGTCGGGATCGCCAAGACGCTCCGGATCGATCACCACCATGGTCATGGTGTTGATCACCCCGTCGAGACGTTCGTGTTCCGGCTGGATTGTGCCGCCGCCCGACAGGGCGCCGGACATCAATTCGGCAAGCAGGCAGAGAGCATATCCCTTGTGGTCCGCAAAGGGCCGCAGCGCGCCGAGCGGCTCGTTGAACATCACGCCCGGATCGCTGGTCGGCTGTCCTTCTGAATCGATCAGCCATGTGTCCGGGACCTGCTTACCCGAATTGTGCGCGACGCGGACCTTGCCCATCGCCACCACACTGGTCGCCATGTCGAGGATGATGGGCGAATCCGGGTCGGCGGTCGGCATGCCCATCGTCACAGGATTGGTCCCGAATCGCGATTCCGCGCCGCCGAAGGGCGCGACCATCTCATGGTGGTCGGTCACGTTCGTAAAGTGAATCGACACGAAGCCCGCCGCCGTCACCGTCTCGGCGTAGGTGCCGACGCGGCCGATGTGGTGCGAGTTCTTCAGCGTC
>JAEPNS010000289.1 GCA_017643325.1 Alphaproteobacteria bacterium
CATAGACCGTCTTCAGGTCCGGGCCGCCGAAGGTGACCGAGGCGCACCAGGTTGCGATCTCGCCGCCCATCTCCATAAGCAGGTCGGCCGTGACCTCCTCCTTCTGGAAGGCGTCGTCCATCCGCTTGACCTCTTCCGGGCTGGAATCGTCGAAGATGATGTGCAGGTCGCCATCCGGCTTGATGGCGAAGATGCCGTCATTCATGACGTGGGTGCCCCACAGGTTGCCGTAGGCGTCGAAGGCGATGCCGTCGATCAGGCGTCCGTGGTCGCTCGGCCCGTAGATTTCCTTGTTCGACAGGCTTCCGTCGTCGCCGATCTTGTAGCGCGCGATGTTCCGCCCGCAGGTCTGCACGACGTAGAGATACTCCTCGTTCGCGTCGAGCTTGCACTCGTTGGAGAAGTGCACGTCGTCGGTGACGATCCGCACGCCCTTGCCCTCCTCGTAGAGCAGGACGCGGCCGTCGACGATGTTCGGGCTGATCGCCTTCGGCCAGTCGTGCAGCATGGTCGAGACCGTGATCCAGATCCGGTTCTTGCTGTCGCGGCAGACGAAGTTGACCTTGCCGATCGGCTCGCCGTCGACGGTGTCGAACATCACCTCGGTCTCGCCCGTGCGGGTCATCCGCTCGAGGCAGTCGGTGCCGAAGTTGGAGATCAGGATGTCGCCGTTGTCGGCGAAGGCGAGCCCGTTCGGCAGGGTACCGTCGACGAACTTGTTGGCGTCGTCGCCGCCGGATTCGAACGCCTCGGCGTCGTGCGACTGGGTGATGATCTCCTGGCTGCCGTCAGGGCGGATGCGCACCACGCCGCCGCGCGCGTCCGCCGACCACAGGTCGCCGTTCTTCTCGGCCAGGATGCACTCGGGCCGCTGCAGGCCCTCGCCGATGAACTTGAAATCTTCCTTGGTGACGGTGAACCCGTCGATGGGATTGTCGGACATGCGTTCCTCCCGCTGGTCCTTTTCATGTCTGGAAACGAAGACGCCGCGCGATCGCAATCGCGCGGCGCTGTTCGTGTCCGGTCGTGGCGGTTCCGCCTTTTGGCTAGAACTTCACCATATCGCCGCCCTTGAGATCGAGGATCTCGCGGGCCTCGTCCGGGGTCGCGACCTCGAGCGAGAGGTCCTCGACGATCCGCTTGATCTTCGCGACCTGCTGGGCGTTCGATTCCGCCAGCTTGCCCTTGCCGATGTAGAGCGAGTCCTCCAGGCCGACGCGCACGCTGCCGCCCATAAGGGCCGACTGGGTAACGAAGTTCATCTGGTGCCGGCCCGCGCCGAGCACGGAGAAGACATAGTCGTCGCCGAACAGGCGGTCGGCGGTCTGCTTCATGTGGAACAGGTGGTCGAGCTCGGGCCCGATACCGCCCATGATCCCGAAGATGAACTGCAGGAAGATCGGGCCCTTCAGGCGGCCCTGATTGTAGAAGTAGGCCGTGTTGTAGAGATGGCTGACGTCGTAGCACTCATGCTCGAACTTCACCCCGCGCTTATCGTGCAGCTCGGAGATGATGTAGTCCATCTGCTTGAAGGTGTTGGTGAAGATGAAGTCGTCCGTCATCTCCAGGTACGGCTTCTCCCAGTCGTGCTTCCAGGTGTCGTAGCGCCCGGCCAGCCCGAAGATGCCGAAGTTCATCGAGCCCATGTTGAAGGAGGTGACCTCCGGCTCGGCGCGCACCGCCGCGGCGATGCGCTCGTCGACAGTCATTCCCAGTCCACCGCCGGTGGTGATGTTCACCACCGCGTCGGTGTTCTGCTTGATGCGCGGCAGGAACTCCATGAACACGTCCGGGTCCGGCGTCGGCTTGCCGGTTTCCGGGTCGCGGGCATGCAGGTGAATGATCGATGCGCCGGCCTCGGCGGCCTCGATCGAGGACTGCGCGATCTCGTCGGGCGTGATCGGCAGGTGGTCCGACATGGTCGGCGTGTGGATCGCGCCGGTCACCGCGCACGAAATGATGACTTTGGATTGTTTCGCCATGGATGTTCCCCCTGGGTCGAAGCTCTTTATCTGTTATCTGCGACCCTGATTTTGGGTCGCCGGAGTAGCGGCTGTCCAGATGCCGAAGGTCGCTTCACATGCGTGAATTCGCTTCGGCGCGTGTCCCCGTTCCTCGCTTGGCGCAGAAACTACTCGGGCGGTCCCGGAGTGTCCATACGCCGCCGGCGCAAACCAGCCGCCTGACGTGAACATTTTTCGCCAGCCCGCGACTAGCCGAGTTCGAAGGTCGTGATCCCGAAGATCCGTTCGAGGGGCAGGCCGGGCGCCGGGCCGCGGTACATCCGGGCCGTCTCGAAAACGGGTGCCAGCCCGCGGCGTTCCGCCAGGCGGCATGCCGGGCCGTTCGGTTCGGGCGGGTCGAGGAAGACAGGGCCATCGGGGACCTGTGCCGTGAGGCCGTCGAACAGGCGTTCCGCCGTGTCGGCATCGTCCGCGAACAGCGGGCCGATCTTGTGGCCCTCGCGGCAGGGCCGGACGACGCCGAAGCCGCCGATCCGGCTCCCGGACTGCGCGACAAGCCCCGTGTGGCCATCGGTGCCGAGCCATTTTTCCAGGAACGCGGTACGGCCGGCCGGGAACAACCCGGCGTCATACGCGGCAATCGCGTCCAGATGTTCGGGCGTGATCGCCGTCAGGCCATCCTTCGACCCGGTGCTCCTGGCGGGGACGCCGCCGTAGCGGATATTACGGTGGGCCAGGACGAAGCCCGATTTGCGGTAATTGTCCTGCTGGTCGACGACACCGTCGAGGCCGATGGTGTCCGCCCGGCAGGCTGCGAGCGCGTGCTGCCAGAGCGCGAAGCCGATGCTCCGGCCGCGATAGTCAGGGTGGGCAATGTAGAAGCCCAGAAACGCGAACGACGGGTCGTAGGTCACCAGCGACATGCATGCCGCCGGTGTTCCGTCGACGCGGGCGATCCAGAAGCCGTCCGGGTCCGCGGCCCGGAACGCGTCGATGTCGCGAAGGCCGGGGTTCCAGCCCTCCCGGGCGGCCCACTCGACCATCAGGGCGACATCGTCGGCACTGGCACGCTCGAACTCCGGAGAAGCGGCCACGATTACGTTCCCCATTTCAGCGCGACCGGGTCAAGCGGGCAAACGAGTTCCAGCAGGCGTGCGCGGACATCGGGGGAGAGGGGCGCGACGGGGTGACGGCAGAACTCGGACCCGATGACGCCGCCTTCGCGCATGACGGCCTTCGCGGCCCTGAAACCGCAAAGCCGGTTCTCGTGGTTGATCGCCGGCAGCACCTGCTCGTAGATCGCCTTCGCACCGTCCCGTTCGCCGCCGAGGTGCGCCCTGATCGCCGGACCGATCAGGTCGGGGATCATCGCTGAACTCATGCAACCCGACGCACCGGCGTCCAGGTCGGCGAGCAGGGTGATGCCTTCCTCGCCGTCAAACGGCCCCTCGATGGCGTCACCGCCGGCGGCGAGGAGCGCGGCGAGCTTGTTCGCCGCCTGCGCGGTCTCGATCTTGAAGCATCTGACCATGTCGATCTCGCGGGCCATCCGCACTAGCAGGTCTACCGGGAGTTCCACGCCGGACAGCGGCGCATCCTGCACCATGATGGGGATACCGGCTTCGCCGGCGCGGGCGAACTGCTCGTAGGTCTGGGCAGGCGTGCCCTTGAGCAGCGCCCCGTGATAGGGCGGCATCAGCATGATCATCGCGGCGCCGAGTTCGGCGGCCTGCCGCGCGCGTGCCACGACGATGTCTGTCGCAAAATGGCTGCAGGTCACGATCACCGGCACGCGGCCGTCCACATGCTCCAGGCTCAGCCGGGTCAGCGTGTCGCGTTCGTCGTCCGCCAGGAGAAACTGCTCGGAAAAGTTGGCGAGGATGCAGATGCCGTCGACGCCCTGGTCGACCATGCAGTCCAGCACGCGCCGCATGCCGTCGAGGTCGAGGGTGCCGTCGTCATGAAAGGGCGTCGGCGCGACCGGCCAGACGCCGGAATAGGGACGTGGTTGCGACATGGGCCTTTCGGGCTCTCCTGATCCTCCCCGGCACGTTAGTTTTTGCCCGGGGGCCTGTCGACCGGTTGACAGCTTCTCCGGTGCCCACGTTCAATGCCATCCGGGACCTGAAAGGAAAGCAAGATGTCCGAGACGCTGTTTCGCAATGTCCAGATCGTCGACGGCACCGGCGCCGCGCCGTTCGCCGGCGACGTGCTTGTCAAAGGTGAACGGATCGCCCAGGTCGCCCGCGACGGCGAGGCGATCGAGGCGCCGGACGCGACGACGGTCGACGGCGCGGGGATGACCCTGATGCCCGGGCTGATCGATGCCCATGCGCATATCAGCT
>JAEPNS010000028.1:0-7067 GCA_017643325.1 Alphaproteobacteria bacterium
GCAATTGAGGCTTCGATTGCCGCCACGTCGATCATCTCGCGGGCATCCTCGTTGAGCACAAGGTGAGACGCTCGCGCACGCTGGAAGGGCCGGCGCGCCGCGGACGGTGTCTCCAGGATGTCGGCGACGATCTCGCCGAGCTGCTGGCCGATACCAAACGGCTCGATCACCATTGCCGCCACCGCACCGCGGATCACGCTGTCCTCGTCGGCAGCAAACAGCCGTAGCCTGTCGGCGGTTGCCTTCGCCGCGAGTGCCTCGACGGGGGCGTCGGGTAGCAGAGACCGGTCAAGCAGCAACACGGTGTTTCGCGGATCCAGGTCCGAGATTGCCTCGTCGACGGCGTTTCGCTCGAGCGAGACCGCGAGCGGAACGAGTGCCAGGTCATGGCTGCGTGCGCTTGCGCGGATTTCACGTAGCTGCTCGTCGATGTCACCGCGCGCCGGATCAGCGGCGACGGCGATTGTTTCCACCTCCGGCGCCACAAGCCGGATCAACGCGAACTGGTCGTCATGGGTATCCGTTTCGGCGATGCCCGTCAGTCCCCGACGCCGATGGTTGTTGCTAAGTCGGGTAGCAGAGTCGAGGTCGAGGCCGGTCCCCACGACCGGAATCCGCCGGCCGTGTTCCAGGGCCGCATCGATCGCAGGCTTGGTGATCGCCACAATGATGCGCGCACCGGCATCGGCGAATCCGCGAATCGTTTCCTCTGGTTTAGGGCTGCCGGGTCCGGATGGTCTGACGTGGATCGCGATGTTGCGGCCCGATACAAAACCCCGCGCGGCGAGACGGTCGCGCATACCGTCAATGATGGCCTGGGTCTGCGCATCGAGGGAAATGGCCGCCACACCGATTAACGGCGGTGCATCTCCCTGGGCGAGCAAATCCTTTGCCGTCGCGAAGAACAGCATCGTTATCGCCGCGGTCAGGCCGATGAGATGCTTCATTCGATACCGGTTTCTGCCCCAGTCCAGCCCGGGAGCCTGACGCGCGACCGGGTATGCGTCAATCGCGGTGATTCCTGCGCACGTCAGCATTCGGGAAGAACAGTTGTTGCCCGTTGACCTGGAAGGCAGCGATGGCGGCCTGTCCGCGCGGACCGGTCAGCCAGTCGATGAGAGCCTCGGCCTCCCGTGCGCGGATATGGCGGTGGCGCGCAGGATTCACCAGGAGGGCGCCGTAGGGATTGAAAAGCGGCGGATCGCCCTCGAGCAGTACCTCCAGGCCGCCGCGGTTGCGGAAGCTCAGCCATGTCCCCCGGTCGGTGAGCGTGTAGGCGCCGAGCCCCGATGCGGTGTTGAGCGTCGCGCCCATGCCCGAGCCTGTCTCCTTGTACCAGCGCCCCGACGCCGCGGACGGGTCGACGCCGCTCAGGCCCCAAAGCCGGCGCTCGGCCTTGTGGGTGCCGCTGTCGTCACCGCGCGAGACGAAGTCCGCCCCGTGCGCCGCAATTCGCGCCAGCGCCGCGGGTGCCTCGGTCATACCGCGGATCGCCGCAGGGTCGTCCGGGGGGCCGACGATCACGAAGTCGTTGAACATAACGTCGCGCCGGAAGGCCCCGTATCCACCGGCGACGAACGCGTCCTCGTCGGGACGCGAGTGGACCAGCAGCACGTCGGCGTCGCCCTGGCGCCCGAGGTTCAGGGCTGCGCCGGTTCCGACCGCAACGACGCGCACGGCGATGCCGGTGTCCTCCGTGAAGCGCGGCAGGATGTCGCCTAGCAGCCCGGAGTTCTCGGTCGAGGTCGTCGAGGCGAGTGTGATCGGCCCGGACTGGGCGAAACCCGCACTGGTGGCGAGGAGGAGCGCGAGCAAGGTTGCCGTGATCCGCCTCACCACAGCAGTTCCCCCGCGACGAACGCACGAGCCTCCGCGGAGGAAGGGTGTTCAAAGAAACGGTCTGCCGCGCCGAACTCGACGACCCGGCCCTTGTGCAGGAACAGCACGTCGTCGGCGATCCGACGCGCCTGGCCGAGGTCGTGGGTGGACATCACTACGGTGGTGCCCGCCGCGTGGAAGCCGCCGATCAGGGTTTCCACCGCCCGGGTGGCAGCGGGGTCGAGACTGGCGGTGGGCTCGTCCAGGAACAGGATCTCGGGCTCCGTCGCCCAGGCCCGGGCAAGTGCGAGGCGCTGCTGCTCTCCGCCGGACATCAGCCGGGCCGGGCGGTGCGCGAGGTCGGACAGGCCCGCCATCGCCAGCGCGGCTCGTGCGCGTTCGCGGCCTTCGTCGCGTGGCACCCCGCGGACCTTCAGCGCATGGGTCAGGTTCCCGAGTGCCGAGCGCCGCAGCATCACCGGCCGCTGGAAGACCATCGCCTGCCTGCGGATGACGCGTTCGCGCGTGCCCGCGCCGCGCCAGACGATGTCTCCGGAGCTTGGCGCGAGGAGCCCGTGGGCGAGACGCAGCAGGAGGCTCTTTCCAGCGCCATTGGGGCCGAGGATCACAGTGCGCCGCCCGCCGGCCAGCGTCAGGTCGATGTCGTGCAGCAGCCGGGTGCCGTCGGCCTCGTAGACGACGCGACGGAACTCCAGCGGCAGGATGGTCTGTCGTGTGCTCATGACGGCGCGCTCATGCGAGCGCCGCCTTGCGGCCCGCCCAGCCGTTCACCAGTTCGACCACGGCGTTGACGACCAGCGCGATGGTCAGCAGGACGAATCCCAGCGCCAGTGCCGTGGCGAGGTTGCCCTTGGATGTCTCCAGCGCGATGGCTGTGGTCATAACGCGGGTCGCATGGTCGATGTTGCCGCCGACAATCATCACCGCGCCGACCTCCGCGATGGCCCGCCCGAAGCCGGCGAGCACCGCCGTCGCGAGCGAGAAGCGCGCGTCGTAGATCAGCGTGCCCAAGCGCGCCGTCGGGCTTGCGTCGAGGGAGTGCAGGTGTTCTCCGTACTCGCGCCACAGGTCGGCGACGATCTGGCGAGTGAGCGCCGCGACGATGGGTGTGACCAGCAGCGCCTGGGCGATGATCATAGCCGTCGGCGTGAACAGCAGGCCGAGCACGCCGAGCGGGCCCGCGCGCGACAGCATCAGGAACACCAGCAGGCCGACAACGACCGGCGGCAGGCCCATGAAGGTGTTGAGCAGCAGCGAGACGGCGCCGCGCCCGGGGAACTTGAACAATGCCACCGCCGCGCCGAGCGGGAAGCCGATCACGCAGGCGATGAGGACGGCGGTCAGGCTGACGCGCAGGGACAGCCCGATGATCTCGAGCAGGTCCGCGTCGAACCCGGCGAGCAGCGTGCCCGCCTCCGCGATGGCTTGTCCAAGAGTGTTCATTTTTGTGTTTTCAGGCGCAAAAAATACGTAACCGACTGAGAATACGAAGCAAAAGCACTATGTGGACATATCGCAGCGTATGTCCAGCCGGTGGTGTACTCGGCTCGTCGTTCCCGCCCAGACAGGAACCCATAAACTCGGGCTGTCGGCCGGATCGACATCGGTGTGTATGGATGCCCGCCTTCGCAGGCATGACGACGGGTGAAATTGAGACATTGCGCGTTGCCGAGCATCCTTCGAGACGCTCGCTTTGCGCGCCTCTCAGGATGAGGGATTGGTCTTGCCTCCACCTTCGCCTGAGGAGCCGCCGTCAGGCTGCGTCTCGAAGGATGCTTGGGCGCGCAGGTCCGTTGTTCTAACCTCCCGGCCATGCCCGCCAAGACGATCACGCCCGACCCCGACGACCCGCGGCTGACCGAACCCGTCACCGGCATCGATCAGGACGGCAACCCGGTCGAGTCCCGCGTTGTGGTCGAGCGGCCGCTGACACTTTTTCTCAACGGCCAGGAGATCGTCACCATGATGACCATCGGCGACCGGCCGGACTGGCTCGCCGTCGGCTATCTCGCCAACCAGAACATGCTGCTGCCCGACGACGATATCACGGGTGTCGATTATGACGACGACCTCGGTGTGGTGGTCGTGCGTACCGACCGGGAGACCGACTACGAGGTGCGGCTGAAGAAGAAGACGCTCACCAGCGGCTGCGCCCAGGGCACGGTGTTCGGCGACCTGATGGAATCGCTGGAGGGTGTGACGCTGAACCCCGACGCCCGGCTGCGCACCTCATGGCTGTATGCGCTGACCAAGGCAATCAACACGACGCCGAGTCTCTACCTCGCCGCCGGGGCGATCCACGGCTGCGTGCTGTGCGAGGCGGACCGCCCGCTGGTCTACATGGAAGACGTCGGCCGCCACAACGCCGTCGACAAGATCGCCGGCTACATGCGCCTTAACGAGGTGCGGACCGACGACAAGATTTTCTACACGACCGGGCGGCTGACCTCGGAGATGGTCATCAAGACCGTCCATATGGGCATCCCGATTCTGGTCTCGCGCTCGGGCTTCACCGCCTGGGGCGTCGAGCTGGCCCGCGAGGCGGGCCTGACCCTCATCGGCCGCGCGCGCGGCAAACGCTTCCTCGCGCTGGCGGGCGAGGACCGGATTGTATTCGATGCCGACGCGGAGGAAGACGCCCCGCCCGACGTGTCGCGAAAGGGTGCAGCTTGAATATCCTCGGCGTCATCCTCGCGGGTGGGCAGGCGCGGCGACTGGGGGGTGGCGACAAGGCGCTGAAGGAACTCGGCGGCCGACCGATGCTGACGCACGCCATCGAACGGCTCGCACCGCAGGTGGGGCAGGTCGTGGTCAACGCGAACGGCGATCCGGCGCGGTTCGATTCGTTCCGTGTGCCGGTGATCGCGGATACGGTCGAGGGTTTTGTCGGGCCGCTCGCGGGCGTGCTGGCAGGGATGGAGTGGGCGCTGGTGAACGCGCCCGAATACGATTGGATAGCAACCGTGGCCACCGATGCGCCATTCTTTCCTGAAGACCTCGTTGCACGTCTCGCGGAGGCCGTCGCGGACGATGCCGCCGACCTGGCCTGCGCCGAATCGAACGGGCGTGCGCACCCGGTGTTCGGCTTCTGGCCGGTGAGCCTGGCGGGCGACCTGCGCTGCGCGCTGGTCGACGAGAAGGTGCGCAAGGTGGACGCCTGGACGAAACGGTTCCGGTTGGCGCGGGTACAGTTTCCTATCGAAAACGTGGACCCGTTTTTCAACATCAACCGGCCCGAGGACATGGCCGAGGCGGCGGCGCTTTTCACATCTGCGAAAACTGCAACGAAAGTATGAATGTGATTTGACTCTCGCCGCGAGACGCTTTTATATCGCGCTCCAATTGGCGACGGGGACAACTCCGCGCCGCACACCGACCGCACATAACCTGGCGGTGTGCAGTACGGCCCGAGGGAGGGGAGGAGAGTGGAGCAACGGCGGTCCGGCGCTTGCGCGGGATCAGCGGGAAAGAGGGGGAACAAGAAGACGACCTGCCCGTAGAAAATGCTCTGTCTTGGATCTGAGGGGACCGGTTGCGGATATCGCGCCGGCCCTTTTTCTTTGCGCGGTTGGTTGGAACCCCGTCTGTCGGCGCGCTCCCGGTCTCCGCAGGAATGACGAATAGGGGTGTGGCTCCCGCCGCCCGCTACTCCGCCGCCACCTCTTTCAGATTGCCCTCGTCGTCGACCTCCAGACCGGTCTCGCGCGCGGCATCGATGACGCTCGGGTGCCAGGCAACATGGCCCGCATCGGGTCCGCCGACGATGGCGAGCATCAGCGCGTCGTCCTCGCCCGACACGCAGCGGAAGCCCCGGTAGACCCCCGTCGGCACGTTGACCACGTCGAGCGGTTCCAGCGCGATGGCGCGTTCCTCCTCGCCCTCGAGCCAGACCACCTCCCAGGTGCCCTTCATCGGGATGAAAACCTCTTCCGTCTGGTGGACGTGGAAGGCCGGGCCCGAGCCGCTCCCGGGGTGCGCCTTGTTGTAGACCAGCGAGAAACCGTGGGCGTTGCCGAGCTTCGGCTCGAGGTTCGGGTCGTCCATGTTCTCTGTCACGTTCATGCCGATCACGTTGACGATCTCGCGCTCATGGCCCGGCAGGCGCTGGTCGAGATAGGCGAGGTCAGACCCGTTGCAGTCCGCGTAACGCACGACGTGCTTGGCCTCCATTTCCGCGGGCGAGATCTTGGGCGTGGTCATGGCTCAGGTTCCTCCGTTGGCTGGGAGTCTCCGGCGGGAAGAGGGGGGAGTCAATTCCCGACAGTTTCGTTCGGCATCGAAACGACCTCATGCTGAGCTTGTCGAAGTATGAGGTTGTCGCCCTCGTCCTTCGACAGGCTCAGGATGAGGGCTCAGTCTGGCCGACATGCCTGGGTCGCGCTCGGGAGACTTCGAAAATACCATTCGTCACTCCCGCGAAGGCGGGAGTCCATTAACGCCGATACCCGCCCCGGCAACCGCCTGAGTCAATGGGCCCCTGCTTTCGCAGGGGTGACGGGGGTTGGCGCTTGAAAAACGGCGGCTACTCCGCCGCCTGCCGTTCCGCGGCCTCAACCTTGGCGGCGCAGAACTTGAACTCGGGGATCTTCCCGAACGGGTCGAGCTGCGGGTTGGTGAGCAGGTTCGCTGCTGCTTCGGCAAAACAGAACGGGATGAACACCATGCCCTCGGGGACGTCGCGGTCGGCGCGCGCAGCGAGTTCAACGGTGCCGCGCCTTGTCGAGACACGGATCGCGTCGCCCGGCCAGATGTCGAGGCGCTTCATCTCGCGCGGATGCAGCGAGGCAACGGCCTCCGGCTCCAGCGCGTCGAGGACCGTGGCGCGGCGGGTGATCGCGCCGGTGTGCCAGTGCTCCAGCATCCGCCCGGTCGACAGCACCATCGGATAGTCGTCGTCCGGCATCTCGTCCGGTGCGACCAGCTCGGTCGGCACGAACCTGCCGCGGCCGCTCTTGGTCGGGAAGCCGGCGGCGAACATGATCTCCGTCCCCGGGCCGTCCTCCTCGGCGCAGGGGTAGATGACTGCATCCTCGCGCTCCAGCCGCTCCCAAGAGATTCCGTCGATGGAATGCATCGCCGTGCGCAGTTCTTGGTAGACCTCGTTCGGGCCGGCGTAGGACCAGCCGAGGCCGAGCCGGTTCGCGAGATCCTGAATGATTTCCCAGTCGGGCCGCGCATCGCCGGGCGGATCGAAGGCCGGTCGGCCCATCTGGACCTGCCGGTTGGTG
>JAEPNS010000028.1:7077-14057 GCA_017643325.1 Alphaproteobacteria bacterium
AGGCGGTCTCGGTCAGGAAGATTTCCTGCACGACCAGGTGATCGAGCGACGCAAGGCCCTGCCGGGCGTGGTGTTGGTCCGGGTCGGACATGGCCGGGTTCTCGCCCATGACGTACATGCCCCGGATCTCGCCTTCGCGCGCGGCGTCCATGATCTCGACCACGGTGAGGCCCGGCTTGTCGTCCAGCCCCTCGACCCCCCAGAGCGCCTCGAAGCGTGCGCGGGCATCGGGATCGGCGACCGACTGGTAGTCCGGATAGACCATGGGGATCAGGCCCGAGTCCGACGCGCCCTGCACGTTGTTCTGGCCGCGCAGAGGGTGCAGGCCGGTGCCGGGGCGGCCGACCTGTCCGGTCATCAGCGCCAGCGAGATCAGGCAGCGGGCATTGTCGGTGCCGTGGACCGACTGCGAGATCCCCATGCCCCAGAAGATGATGGACCGCTCGGACGTGGCATAGGTGCGCGCGACGGTGCGGATGGTTTCCGAATCGACGCCGCAGACCTCGGCCATACGCTCCGGGTCAAAATCCGCAAGCGACTCCCGCAGGGCCTGATAGCCCTCGGTGTAGCCGGCGATGTACTGGTCGTCGACGAGGCCTTCGGCGACGATCACATGCATCATGGCGTTGAGCAGCGCCACGTCGGTGCCCGGCTTGAATTGCAGGAAGTGGTCGGCGTGGCGGGTCAGCGCGTAGCCGCGCGGATCGATGGTGATCAGAGTTGCGCCGCGTTTGGCGGCGGCCTTCAGGTAGGTCGCGGCGACCGGGTGGTTCTCGGTCGGCCGCGCGCCGATGACAATGATGCAGTCGCTGTCCTCGGCCGCCGTGAACGGGGCCGTGACCGCGCCGGAGCCGATGGTCTCCATCAGCGCCGCGACCGAGCTCGCATGGCAGAGCCGGGTGCAGTGGTCGACATTGTTGGTGCGGAAGGCGGTGCGGATCAGCTTCTGGAAGAGATACGCCTCCTCATTCGAGCCCTTGGCCGAGCCGAAACCGGCAATGGCCTGTCCGCCGTGCGTGTCGCGCACCTTCGCGAGCCCGGCGGCAGCAAGCTCCAGCGCCTCCTCCCACGTCGCCTCGCGGAAGTGGGTCGAGGGATCGGCGGGGTCGACTTCGTCGTCCCAGCGCTTGCCGACGCCGTCCTTGCGGATCAGCGGGACGGTCAGGCGATGCGGGTGATGCACGTAATCCAGCCCGAAGCGGCCCTTCACGCACAGGCGCTGCTCGTTGGCCGGGCCGTTCCGCCCGTCGACCTTCACGATCCGGTCGTCCTTCAGGTGGTAGGTGACCTGGCAGCCGACGCCGCAGAAGGGGCAGACGCTGTCGACGGTCCGCTCCGTCGCGCCAATGCCGACGCCGTCTTCGTCGAGCATCGTGGCTGGCAGGAGCGCGCCCGTCGGGCAGGCCTGCACGCACTCTCCGCAGGCTACGCAGGTGGACGCGCCCATGGGGTCGTCGAAGTCGAACACGATCTTCGAGTCCGCGCCCCGCATGGCCATCCCAATCACGTCGTTCGACTGCACCTCGCGGCAGGCGCGCACACACAGGTTGCAGTGGATACAGGCGTCGAGGTTGACCGCCATGGCCGTGTGGCTGGAATCCGGCGCGGGCCGCTCGCCTTTCGGGAACCGGCTGGCGGAAACGCCGGTGCGGTCGGCCCACTGCCAGAATTTCGAGCCCGGGTCGGGTGCTGTGGCGCGGTCCGGCTGGTCGGCGGCGAGCATCTCGATCACCATCTCGCGGGCCTTCGCGGCACGTTCGGCGGTGGTCGAGACTTCCATGCCGTCGGTCGGCTGGCGCAGGCACGACGCGGCGAGCACCCGCTCGCCCTCGATATGGACCATGCAGGCGCGGCAATTGCCGTCGGGCCGGTAGCCGGGCTCGGGCGCGTAGCACAGGTGGGGAATGTCGATCCCCTCGCGCGCGGCGACCTGCCAGATCGTCTCGCCCGGTTCTGCGGTGACCGTGCGGCGGTCGAGGGTAAAGGTGATGCGTTCGCTCATGGCGGAATCGTGCCGTGCGGGCACTGGATAAGTCCAGCCCCAACCGTTCCAAAGGTCGTCACCCCTGCGAAGGCAGGGGTCCATTGACTCAAACAGTTGCCCGGTCAGGCATCTGCGTTAATGGATTCCTGCTTTCGCAGCACTGACAAGAGGATTGGCTGCAACCGGAAATGCGTCCTACCGCACCTCGATCAGCTCCACGTCAAACATCAAGGTCGCGTTGGGCGGGATGACGCCGCCCGCGCCGCGCGCGCCGTAGCCGAGGCCCGGCGGGATGATAAGTGTACGCTTGCCGCCCGGGCGCATGCCCGCAACGCCCTCGTCCCAGCCCTTGATGACCCGGCCCGCGCCGAGCGGGAAGGAGAAGGGCTGGTTGCGGTCTAGAGAGGAGTCGAACTTGTTGCCCTTCTCGCCGTCATTGTAGAGCCAGCCGGTGTAATGGACGACAACGTTGTCGCCCGCTTCCGCCTTCTCGCCCGCGCCGGCCTCGTGGTCGATGTAGCGCAGGCCGCTGGACGTGGTGATCGTGTCCTGGGCGTCGGAATTCTCGGTCATGGCAATCACAAGTGCCGCGGCGAGAACCGCCGCCGGCATCCATCTGGTCAGGGTGGTGAGGGCGTGTCGCAACTTCATGGGACTCCTCCGAAAACGGGCGTGCGGGACCGGGTCGTGGTGTAACCCGGTCCCGCGGCGGCCCGAAATGTACTGCCCGTGATCTTAGCCCGCCCGGCGCGCGAGCACACCCCGCTGGAGCGCGCTGTCGAGCGCGGGCCCGGTGTAGAGGCCCATCGCGTTGGTCTGTTCGAGGAAGCCGAACTTCTCGTAGAAGGCTTCCTTGCCGAACACCGACGTCAGGAAGATCCGGTCGAAGGGCAGCTTCTGGAGCAGCCCCTCCATGATCAGCCGGCCGACGCCGTGGCCCTGGTGTGCCGGATCCACGACGACGTCGAAGACGGATGCGTAGAAGACCCCGTCGGAGGTGGCGCGCGCCGCGCCGACCAGATTCTCGCCCTGGAATGCGAAGACCGTCGCGTAGCTGCCGTGGAAGGCGCGCGCGATATCGAACGGCTTGCGGTCGAACAGGTGCGCGTCGGCCATGATGTTGGCGAGGCGCCACCAGTCGATGGTCGAGATGTCGTCGCTGAGCGTGTATTCGGTTTGGTCTTGCATGGTCCGGTCCTCGTTTTTGGGAGGTTTCGCCGGCGCACATGCACAAAAAAAACCGCCGTGCATGTTGCCGGCGGTCCTTCGATCGTCGCGCTGTGATGGGTGTCAGGCCATCGGATCAGCACGCAAGGGACCGCCCCACGTCGCGCGTCGCGCGACGAGTTTCCACATCAGATTCATGATGGCGATCCGGTCGTACATGGCGCGGCTTGTAGGCGCGTTTCCCGGCGGGGTCAACCACGGATTGGGTTGACGCTCTCCGGCAGGCGCGCAAGCATCGTCAAAACCGCGCGAATTCGGGGGAAACGATGAGCGACGAGAAAATCACCGGCTACCAGCCCGACGACCCGCGCTATGGCCTGACGCCGGAGGAACTCAAGCAGTATTACCGCGACAAGCCGCAGCAATGGGCGATCGTCGCCTGGCACAAACCCGGCACCGAGGCGGCGCGCACCGATGCGTTGGGGGCGCAGAAACAGTACGCGAAGACCCTCGGCGACCGTCTGATCGGCTACGGCCAGATTGTCGACGACGAGGATGAAAACGATATCCGTGCGACGACATGGTTTGCGCAGCTCGATGGCCGTGAGGCAGTCGAGGCGTTCATGGCCGATGACCCGTTTGCCAAGGCAGGCGTGTACGGTGATATCGACATCCGGCGCTGGTCCAACAGTTTCCTCAAGCGGCAGGCGGACTATGAACGCAAGGGTGAGAACCAGTACCTGTATTTCGGCTGGAAGATCGAGGATGCCGCTCCGTTCATCGCCGTGCACCTGAAGGACCATGAGGACTACTTCAAGGCGCATGAAGACCGCTTCATCTTTCGTGGACCGCTTCGTTCGCCAGACGGGACAGAAAATGTCGGCTCGGCACTGATGATCGAGCTGCCCGACCGGGCGGCGGCGGACGCCTTCTGGGCAAACGAACCGTTTGCAGCAAACGGGGGATATCAGGACGACTTCCGTATCTACAGGTGGGTCTTTGGCGACTAGCATTCGCCAATTTTGGGAGTAGATTGTGTCGCGCCTCACCTGCGCGGGCCGTTAACCACGAGGTATCATTGTATGTTTTCTCGCGATCCGGACTGGGGTAAACGCGCCGCGCAGCGCGGGTGTTCGAGGAAAAACAGCAATTAGCGGGAATGTGACCAGCACCGGCGACCAGACACTCGGACTTGACCCGACCGGATGGACCTATCTCTCCGATCCCGTGTGGGTGTTCGACCTCGCCCGATGCAGGATGGTCTGGGGAAATCGTGCCGCGCTCGAATTCTGGCACGCGGATTCGCTTGAGGAGCTGTGCGGGCGCGACATGAGTGATATGTCCGACGCGGCCCGCAACCGTCTCACCGAGTATGCGGAACGCTTTTCGCATGGCGAATCCATCGACGCCACATGGACCCTTTATCCCGGTGACGCCATGCGATCGGTACGATGCCGGCTTGCCGGTGTGCCCCTGCGTGACGGGACCGTTGCCATGCTGGTGAATGTTGTCGAACTGCTCGATGAGCCCGGTGGCGAAGCAGAGAACACGCATATAGTGGAGGAACTGCGCGAAGCGCGTGACGGGCTCGCGAGGGCCGAGGCGCGCTATCTGGCGTTCGTTCAGGCGGGGTCCGACTGGCTCTGGGAAACCGACGACCACCACCGATTTGTCTATGTGTCGCCCAGTATCAAGCGCCACCTCGATTTCGAGATGCAGCGCTATCTGGGCAAGACCCGGATCGAAATCGCGAAGGAGTTCGGATACGACCTCGACGTGGAAGGCAGTGAACAGAAGTGGCGTGCGCACGAAGAGGATCTCGCGCAACACCGCTCGTTTCGTGACTTCGAGTATGCCTTCGTACGGTCTGACGGCGAGGACTGCATCGTCTCGATTTCGGGTGACCCGGTGTTCGATTCGAACGGCCGGTTTACAGGCTATCGTGGCATTGGACGGGACATCACGCGGCGCGTGCAGGCCGAACGCTACGCAAGCGAGATGCAGCGCGAACGCGATGTCGCTGTAACCGCAAACGCCATGATGAACCAGTTCCTCGCGACCATGAGCCACGAGCTTCGCACGCCGCTGAATGCCGTCATCGGCTTCTCAGAGGTGATGTCCGAAGAAATGTTCGGCCCGCTCGGAAGCGAGACCTATCGCGAATACGCGGACAGTATCCACAAGAGCGCTCGCCATCTTCTCGACGTGGTGAGTGATCTACTCAATGTATCGCGGCTCGACGGTGGCGAGGCGGCGCTGGACATCGAGTGTTTTTCGGCCGACCAGTTTGTGCTCGAAATCATACAGATGACGCGTCCGCTCGTGCAGGGCAGGGCAATCCGTCTTGAGCACGACGTCTCGGAGGCGACGATGGAAATCGTCGCGGACCGTCGCGGACTGCGCCAGGTGCTCCTCAACCTCGTGTCAAACGCGGTGAAGTTTACGGAGGAAGGGGGCCTGATCGAACTGCTTTGCATCGGCCTGCCGGATGGCGCGACAAAAATTGTCGTGCGGGATACCGGCTGCGGGATCGAACCCGTGAACCTGCCCGATGTGTTCGAACCGTTCCGCACCTTTGATCCCATGGTCGCACGGGCAAGCGGAGGCGTCGGGCTCGGTCTGTGGATATGCCGGCGCATCGTCGCGGCGCATGGAGGCACCATCGACCTGACGAGCACGCCCGGCATCGGGACGACAGTCGAGGTTCGGCTTCCCGGAATCATCCAGGAAAATGTTGACGAACAGGTCGCGTGACGCCGGGTTACGACGACTGCGGAAAATACTTCAGCACGCAGTCCATTGGGTTCGGCGCAGCCTGGCCCAGGCCGCAGATCGAGGCATCGCGCATTGCTTGTGATAGCTCGTCGAGCAGGTTTGCGTCCCAGGTCCCCGCCTGCATGAGCTTGACCGCTTTTTCGGTTCCGACACGGCACGGCGTGCACTGGCCACAGCTTTCGTGCTCGAAGAACCGCATCAGGTTGATGGCCGCATCGCGAACACTATCCTCTTCCGACAGGACGATCACCGCGCCGGAGCCGACGAAACACCCATGCTCCTCAAGTGCCCCGAAGGCGAGTGGAAGGTCTGCCATCGCCGCCGGCAGGATCCCGCCCGAGGCACCGCCCGGAAGGTAAGCCATCAGCGTGTGGCCGTCGGCCATGCCGCCGCAGTATTCGTCGATCAGTTCGCGTGCCGTGATTCCATTCGGCGCGATCTTGACACCGGGTTCGGTGACACGCCCTGACACCGAATAGGCGCGGGTGCCGGAGTAACCGTGTCGGCCCTGGTCGCTGTACCAGTCCGCGCCGGAGTGCAGAATTTCCCGGATCCAGAACACCGTCTCCACATTGTGGACAAGCGTTGGCTGTCCGAAGACGCCTTTCTGGGCGACGTAGGGCGGGCGATGGCGCGGGAGCCCGCGCTTACCCTCGATGGATTCGATCATCGCGGACTCTTCCCCGCAGATGTATGCGCCCGCCCCGCGGCGTAGCCGGATAAAGCCCGGTCCGACGATTCCTTCGGCCTCGATCGCGGCGATCTCGGTCTCGAGAATCTCGCGCGCGACCGGGTACTCGTCCCTCAGGTAGATCCAAAGCTGCTCGGCGTCCACCGCCCAGGCCGCGATCAGCGCGCCCTCGAGCACACCGTGCGGCGCCCGTTCGAGGAGGTATCTGTCCTTGAACGTGCCCGGCTCGCCCTCGTCGGCATTGATGACGACCGCGCGGGGGCCGTTCTCGGCGCTGACGAATTCCCATTTTCGGGACGCCGGAAAACCCGCTCCGCCCATACCGCGCAGGTCGGCCTTCTCGAGGGTCTGTCGCACACCCTC
>JAEPNS010000028.1:14067-16394 GCA_017643325.1 Alphaproteobacteria bacterium
CGGTGCCCGTTTACACAGGAGTTGAAGATCGAATAGGCGCCATCGAGGAGCGCCCTTCTGAGGTTCGGGTAGGGCGGTACCGCAGGCGCGGTTTCGCCGTTCGCGATCGCCGCGGCGGCCTGTTGGCTGTCGGCGCGGTCGATATGCCGGTGGCCGGCTTCCAAGGTCGGGGCGCAGTCGCATCGGCCCATGCAGGGCGCCGCAACGACGCGGATGTCGTTCGGCAATGCCTCGCTCAGCGAATTGAAGAGGTCCCTCGCACCCGCCATCTCGCACGGCAGGCCGTCGCACACGCGCACGGTGAGGGCCGGCATTTCGGTGTCCTCGTCGCGCGCCACATGGAAATGGGCGTAGAAGGTTGCGACCTCGTAGACCTCGACCAGAGACAGTTTCATGAGTTCCGCCAGGGCCGCAAGATGCCGCGCGGACAACCCGTTTTGCGCATCCTGGATCCGGTGCAGGTACTCGATCAGCCGCTCGCGCACCAGCGGCGTCTCGTCGAGAAGTGCGGCGACTTCCGTGAGCGCGTCAGGATCCACCTGCCGGCCTTTCGGATGTGGCACGGCCCGCCGACGGCCGGCACCCGGGTGGTGAAATTTCTTCGGGCTACCTGCGGACATGATCGGCCGGTCGGCGGAACGGGAAGGGCATTGCGGTCGTCATCTTGGTGGTCCGGACGGGTGGGGATCAACGAATCGCATTAGATTGCGGGCCTTGCATGCGGTCAACCGCGCCACCGGTTGCGGGGAGAGGTGAAATGGAACCCATGATCGAGCTTCGCGTTGCGGAGCTGCTGGCATCGCGATTGTGTCACGACCTGGTCAGCCCGGTCGGTGCGGTGAACAGCGGAATCGAGCTCCTCACCGAATTCGGCGACGATCCGGGCGGCGAGAGCATGCAGCTCATCGCGACCAGCGCGAAGGCGGCGTCGGAGAAACTGCAGTTTTTCCGGATCGCGTATGGCAACGCCGGATCAGGTGCGAACATCCCGCTCGGTGATGGGCTCCGCCTGATCGAGCCGGTGTGCGCCAACCAGCGCACGACCGTGGCCATCGAGGACAAAACCGCCGGTGCGTTGCCGGGCACCGGCGCGGTCAAGCTGTTGCTTAATATTGCGCTTCTGGTCGGCGATTGCCTGCCGCGCGGCGGCGAACTGAGAGTGGCGGTGGGACCGGAGATGAACGTCGGGGTTTCGGCAGCCGGTGAGGGAGCCGGGATCGAGGCTGGTCTGCGCGCCGGGCTCGACGGTTCGCTCGATGTGGACGCCCTCGATGCCAAGACGGCACATGCATTCTTCACTGGTCGAGTTGCTGAGCGCATGGGCGTCGAATGCCGCATCTCCGAACAAACCGACGGGGTCGAGATCACGGCAGACCTTCCCGCCGCTTCGTAGAACGCAAACGGCCGGCGCAAGGCCGGCCGTTCGGGAACAATCTTCCCCTCGGAGAGACGGGTCAGGCGGCTTTCGCCTTCGCGTCCTTTGTTTCGGGCTCGTCGACCGGGTCGCGCAGAACGTAGCCGCGCCCCCAGACGGTCTCGATGTAGTTCTCGCCGCCGGTCGCCGTCGAAAGTTTCTTTCGCAGCTTGCAGACAAATACGTCGATGATCTTGAGTTCCGGTTCGTCCATCCCGCCGTAGAGGTGGTTGAGGAACATTTCCTTCGTGAGCGTCGTACCCTTGCGCAGGCTGAGCAGCTCCAGGATGCCGTATTCCTTGCCGGTCAGGTGCACTGGCTTGCCCTCAACGGAGACGGTCCGCGCGTCGAGGTTCACGTCCATCTTGCCGGTGTGGATGACCGAATCCGCGTGGCCCTTCGAGCGTCGGACAATGGCCTGAACCCGTGCGATCATCTCGCGCTTATCGAACGGCTTGGTCAGGTAGTCGTCCGCGCCGAAGCCGAGGCCCTTGATCTTGTTGTCCGGCTCGTTGAGGCCCGACAGGATCAGGATCGGCGTCTCGACCCGCGCCTCGCGCAGGCGGCGCAGCACCTCGTAGCCGTCCATGTCCGGCAGCATGAGGTCCAGCAGAATGATGTCGTAGTCATAGAGCTTCCCGATCTCCAGACCGTCCTCGCCGAGGTCGGTGGTGTCGCAGATGTAGCCCTCGGACTTGAGCATCATCTGGATGCTCTGGGCGGTCGCCGTATCGTCCTCAACCAGAAGAACGCGCATGGTGTCTCTCCGTTCGGTGGCCCGAAATATCGTTCTCCCGGGCTTCGGTCTTAATCATCGTTAACAGAGTAGGCCGAAATGGTTAACAAATTCTTGAACGCCTAACCTTTGTTCAGCGGACCTCGGCCAGCTTTACCCTTCCTTAAGCGCGTCGGT
>JAEPNS010000290.1 GCA_017643325.1 Alphaproteobacteria bacterium
CTCGTCGACGATGTCGACGCACAGTGTCCCGATCTTCGAGATCTCGACCTCGAGCCGGTCACCGTGCTTCATCCAGAGCGGCGGTGTCCGGCCCGCGCCGGAGCCCTCGGGCGATCCGGTCGCGATGATATCACCCGGCTGCAGCGGCGTAATTCGTGACAGATAGGAAATAATATAGGGGATATCGAAGATCAGTAATTCTGTCCCGGCATCCTGAACCACATTTCCGTTCAGCCGCGTGGTGATGTGCAGTCGCGACGGGTCGGGAATCTCGTCCGCCGCGGTCATCACCGGACCGAGCGGGCCGGAGGCGACGAAATTCTTGCCCGCCGTGACCGAGTGCTTCTGGATATCGCGCACACTGCCGTCGACGAGGATGGTATAGCCCGCGACATGGCCGAGCGCGTCGGCCTCCGACACATTGCGTGTCTCCTTGCCGATCACGGCGCAGAGCTCGCCCTCGAAATCGAGGCACTCGGACACCTTCGGGCGGATCATCTGTCCGCCATGGCCGACCAGTGTGCTGTTGGCCTTCAGGAACAGGCTCAGATGCTCGGGCATCTCGAAGCCCATCTCCTCCACATGGTCCTTGTAGTTCCTGCCCGCGCAGAAGACATGCGCCGGATCCGGCACCAGCGGCAGGTAATCGAGCGCCGACAGCGCGGCGTCGGGTGTTTCGCCCGAGGCGGCCGCGCCGAGGTCCATCAGATCGCCCGCCGCGAGCGCGGCCTTCAGGCTGGCATGGGGGCCGCGTTTGCCGAGGTCGACCACGCCGTCGCCGACAACCACGCCCCACGTGTCCCGTCCGCCGTCCCTGTAGCTTGTGAACTGCATCAAGACCCCCCTGTCAGCACGGGCCAGAGACTATCCGCTCCCCGCGCGGCCACCAAGCGGCCCAGATGCCCGGCCCACACGCTCTCGGTGCCGAACTCCGCCCGCCAGGACCAGAGTCGGCGGGTCAGGTGGTGGAGGCGGTGCTCGTCGGTGAAGCCGATCGCGCCGTGGACCTGGTGCGCGATGGCGGCCGCCCTGCCCGCCGCCTCGCCCGCGCGGATCTTGGCCGTGGCGACCTCCGCGAACCCGTCCGCGCCGCGGTCCAGCGCCCGGCACGCCATGCGTGCGGCCATGTTCGCCGCCGCTGTCTCGCCCGCCAGCGCGGCGAGCTGCTGCTGGATCGCCTGGAACTTCCCGATCGGGCGCCCGAACTGGCCGCGCTCGTTGGCATATGCGACCGTCATGTCGAGCACCCGCGCGACCGCGCCCGCCATCTGACAGGCCCGCGCCAGCGCCCCCGCCGCCATGACCGACCCGCCGGGCCCGGCCTCCGCCTTCAGCGCGTCGATGAGGAGCGTGTCGCGCGGATCCCGGCCGATATTCCGGTCCGCCGCCGCCTTGCCGCCCACGGGCGAAAACACGGCGACCACATCCGGCTGGTCATCCACCGCCTGTGCGACCAACCGCGTGGCCGAGGCTCCCCAGGGAACGCGCAACAGCGTCCCGGAGGCCTTTCCGTCCCGGAGACTGACCGCATCGCCATCTGCCAGCGTCAGGATACCCTCGGGCATATGAAGGCCCGCACGGCCAAGGAGCCAACTTGCCGCGACCGTCTCGGCCAGCGGGACGGGCGCGGCGTACCGCCCGGCGGCCAGCAGGATCTCGCACGCGTCTTCCCAGCCGCCGCCGAAACCGCCCTGTGCTTCGGGTACGAGCACCCGGTCGAGGCCATTCTCCGTGATCGCGTCCCAAAGGGCGGATGGCCACTCACCGGTTTCGGCCGCGGCGAGAGCGTCGTCCTCCTGTGCCGCGAACAGCCGCGCGGCGGTTTCGGCGACCATCGCGCGGGTTTGCTCCGGTCCCGCCATCAACGCAGCCCCAGCCCGCGGGCAATGACGCCGCGCATGATTTCCGTCGTGCCACCGCGCAGCGAGAAGGACACGCAGGCCTGCTGCACATAGGCGAGCGCCTTTTCCATGTCGCTGCCGCCGTCGAGACGCGGCGCGACGCCGAGGACCTGCTGCGCGATCTCCGGGATCTCCTGCTCGAACGCAACGCCGAGGTCCTTCACGACCGCCGCCTCGAGCATCGGATCCTCGCCGGCGTCGAGCCGCGCGGCCGCCGAAAGAGACATGGCGCGCAGGGTCGCGAGATGGGCATAGAGCCGCCCGAGCTGGGCAAAGGCGCCTGAGTCCGCCGCCAGCCCCTCGCACAGCCGCACAAGCTCCACCAGCAGCGCGAAGGCGCTGAGGAACCGGTCGGGGCCGCTGCGCTCGAATGCGAGTTCAGCCGTTACCTGCTTCCAACCCTCGCCCTCCGCACCGATCAGCGCGGCGTCCGGCAGGAACACATCGTCGAAGGTGACCTCGTTGAACTCCTCGTCGCCGATCATGTTGCGGATCGGCCGCACGGTGACGCCCGGCGACGACAGATCGACCAGGAACTGGCTCATCCCGCCGTGCCGGTCCTCGCTGGCTCCCGTGCGCAACAGCGCGATCATCCAGTGCGCGTGCTGGGCTTAGGTGGTCCAGACCTTGCGCCCGTTCGCGACCCATCCGCCGTCCGTCTTGTCCGCCCGCGAGCGGATCGACGCGAGGTCCGACCCCGAATCCGGCTCGCTCATGCCGATACAGAAAAATGTCTCGCCCGCCGCAATGCCGGGCAGGATGCGTTCCTGCTGTTCCCGGGTGCCGAAGCGCAGCAACAGCGGACCGGACTGGCGCTCGGCGATCCAGTGAGCCGCGACGGGCGCGCCCGCCGCCAGCAGCTCTTCGACCACGACATAGCGCTCCAGCGCGCTGGCACTGCGGCCCCATGGCTCCGGCCAGGTCATCCCCAGCCAGCCGCGTTCGCCGAGCTTGCGGGAGAAGTCCGCGTCGAACCCCGCCCACGAACGCGCACGCCCGGCCGGCGGATAAGCGGCCACCGCCTCATCGAGAAACGCGCGCACCTCGCCCCGCAGCGCCTCGGCGGCGGGCGGCAGGTCGCACGGCTGGAACTGGAACTGGCTCAAGTCTTCCCCCCGGATAGAACGGCAGTCTAGCGGATTCACGAACCGGCGCGCGATGTCCCGCACCACCCGTCGTCCGTGCGGAAGCGGGGGCGGGCAGAGGCGGTGCAGAAACGAAAGTTCGTCATTCCTGCGAAGGCAGGAATCCATTAACGCCGATGCCCGACCGGGCGAACGCCTGCGACAATGGCCCCCTGCTTTCGCAGGGGTGACGAGTGAGGGTGAGCAGAGGCCCCTTCTCCCTCCTCAGCCCGGCGGTTAGTCTTCTCCGCACCAGCAAGGTGTTCCCGGGGGACCCATGAGCGATTTTCTGATCTTCGAGCAGGACGGCGCGGTCGTCACGCTCACCATGAACCACGCGGAGACGCGCAACCCGCTGTCGGGCGAGAAGCAGTACGAAGCCTTCCTCGACGCGACCGACCGGATAACCCGCGACGACAGCGTGAAGTGCGTGATCCTGACCGGTGCGGGCAGCGCGTTCTCGGCCGGCGGCAACGTCAAGGACATGCGCGACCGCAAGGGGCTTTCGGAAGGCGGGCCCTACCAGATCCGCAACAACTACAAGCGCGACATCCACAACATCCCGCTGACCCTCTACAACCTCGAGGTCCCGACCATCGCGGCGGTGAACGGCGCGGCGGTGGGCGCGGGCTGCGACCTCGCCTGCATGTGCGACATCCGCATCGCGTCGGAGAAGGCGCGCTTCGCCGAGAGCTTCGCCAAGCTGGGAATTATCTCCGGCGATGGCGGGGCGTTCCTGCTGCCCAAGCTGGTCGGCATGTCGAAGGCCGCCGAGATGACCTTTACCGGCGACATGATCGACGCTGCGGAGGCGCTGGAATGCGGGCTCGTCTCGAAGGTGGTGCCGCACGAGAGCCTGATGGACGAAGCGCACATCCTCGCCGGCAGGATCGCCGCGAACCCGGGCCATTCGCTGCGCATGTCCAAGAAACTGCTGCGCGAGGGCGTGCATTCGCGCCTGGAGACGGTGCTGGAGATGGCCGCCGCCTTCCAGGCGCTGGCCCACCACACCGACGAGCACGACGACGCGGTCATCGCGCTGCTCGAAGCGCTGGCGAAGAAGTAGGCGTAACTGAACATGTTGACTGAGCCCTCACCCTGAGCTTGACGAAGGACGAGGGCGGCAGTGGGACGCCCGTGGCCTTCGTCCACGAGTCCGACGTCGACGCCGGAAGAAGGGACATGCGCGACCCGCACTCGATGTCGACGGACATCTCGTGGGCGCAGGACAAGTAGAATGCGACGCTAGCGGCTGACA
>JAEPNS010000291.1:0-1815 GCA_017643325.1 Alphaproteobacteria bacterium
CACGATCACCAGCAGCGGCAGCATCGTGACGCCCGCGATCAGGCGCGGGGCGACCAGATACTTGAAGGGATTGGTCGAGAGCGTGGTGAGCGCGTCGATCTGCTCGGTCACCCGCATGGTCCCGATCTCGGCGGCCATCGCTGCGCCGATGCGCCCGGCGACCATCAGGCCGGCGAGCACGGGGCCCAGCTCGCGGGTGATGCCCCAGACGACCACGTTGGCGATGGTGGCCTCGCCCGCGAAGCCGAAGCCGCTGAAGCTCTGCAGCGCCAGCACCATGCCCGTGAAGATCGCGGTCAGCCCGACCACCGGCAGCGAGTAGTAGCCGATCTCGATCATCTGCCGCCCGATCAGGCGCGGATAATAGGGCGGCGCGAAGCAGTGATAGACGCCGGCGCCCGCGAAGGTCGCGATGCGCCCGATCAGGGCGAAGACCGCGATCGTGCCGCGCCCGATAGCCTGCAGGAATTTCATGGTCAGGCGGACCCGCCCCTGTAAATCCGGTGCAGCCGGTTCCCGAAGCGGGTCAGGACCTCGTATCCGATCGTGCCCGCGGATGCGCCGAGGCTGTCGGGCGTTGCGTTGGGGCCGACAAGCTCCACCTCCTGTCCCGGTACGGCGACCGCCTCGGGAAGTTCGCTCACGTCGATCGTGATCAGGTCCATCGACACCCGCCCGAAGAGGGGAACCTTGTGGCCGGCGACATGGGCATGCATCACCTCGCCGGTGCGGCGCGCGGCCGCGCGCGGATAACCGTCGGCATAGCCCGCCCCGACCGTGGCGATCCGGGCCGGACCGGCCACCTTGTGCGCGGCACCGTATCCAACGGTCATGGGGGTGTCAACGGAGCGCACCTGAAGGATTTTAGCATATATTTCAACAGTTTGACGCATCGGGTTCGGCTGTCCGGGCTGCGGTTCGAGGCCGTACAGGGCCGCGCCCGGACGCACCAGGTCGAAATGATAGTCCGGGCCGAGAAACACCCCCGGCGAGTTCGCGAGGCTCGCGCGAACGGGTCCGGTCAGCGCCTGCAGGCGCGTGCGCGCGGCCTCGAACGCGCCCAGCTGGGCGAGGTTCATGGGGTGGCCGGACTCGTCGGCGCAGGCGAGATGGCTCATCACGGTCGAAATCCCGACCCCGCGCAGGCGGTCGGGCTCGGCGAACAGGGTTTCCGCCTCGTCGGGCCCGAGGCCGAGGCGGTTCATGCCGGTGTCGACATGGAGCCAGGCGGGCGTCGCGATGCCGCCGCCGCGCCAGGTGTCGATCTGGTGCAGGCTGTTGAGCGCCGGGGTCAGGCCCGCCTCCCGGAAGATGGCGACGGACTCCGCGTCCGGCCCGTTCAGGACCACGATCTCCGCGTCCGGCAGGATCGTGCGCAGTGCGCGGCCTTCGCCGGCGGTGGCGACAAAAAAGGTTCTGCAGCCTGCCTGGACAAGCGTGCGCGCGACGGGGGCGAGACCGAGGCCGTAGGCGTCGGCCTTCACCGACGCGCCGACCTGCGCGCCGGGCGCGCGTTCGCGGATGATGCGGTAATTCTCCGCGATGGCGTCGAGGTCCACGATGAGCCGCGCGCCGGTCGCGTCTGCCGTCGCGGGAGTGCCGTCGGCCAAGGCGCTAGTACCGTTCCTCGGGCAGGTAGGTGTCCGCCTGCAGGTCCGAGAACTGCGTGTAGTCGCCGTTGAACTGCAGCGTTTCGGTGCCGATGGGGCCGTGGCGCTGCTTGGCGATGATCACCTCGGCCTTGTTTCGCGCCGCCTCCAGCAGTTCGTTGAAGCGCTGTTCGCGCTCGAGGAAGGTTTCCTGCTTCTCGCTGTC
>JAEPNS010000291.1:1825-4280 GCA_017643325.1 Alphaproteobacteria bacterium
GCGAGATATTCCTCGGTCCTGATGTCGGCGGCGATCTCTTCGGGCGAGCGGCGCGGCTCCTGGTTCTTGACGTAATATTCCTCGCGATAGACGAACAGCACGACATCGGCGTCCTGCTCGATCGAGCCGGATTCGCGCAGGTCCGACAGCTGCGGGCGCTTGTCCTCGCGCTGCTCGACCGCGCGCGAGAGCTGGCTGAGCGCGATCACGGGCACGTCCAGCTCCTTCGCCAGCGCCTTCAGCCCGCGGGTGATCTGCGAGACCTCCTGCACGCGGTTGTCGTTGCGGCTGCCGGCGGGCGGATTGATGAGCTGCAGGTAGTCCACGATGATCAGGCTGAGCCCGTGCTGGCGCTTGAGCCGGCGCGAGCGGGTGCGGATCTGCGAGATCGTCAGCGCCGGCGTGTCGTCGATGAACAGCTTCAGGCTGTGGAGCGCCTGCGCGACGGCAAAGACGCGGTTGTACTCCTCCTCGCGCACGTCGCCGCGGCGGATCGCGTCGGAGCGCACATGTGCCTGTTCGGACAAAATACGCGTCGCAAGCTGCTCGGCCGACATTTCCAGGGAAAAGAAAGCGACACTTTCCGTCTCCTCGATGTCGGTCCCGTCGGGCCCTTCCACGATCTTCTTCGACGAGGCGGCATTGTAGGCGATGTTGGTGGCGAACGCCGTCTTGCCCATGGACGGCCGGCCCGCGACGATGATCAGGTCCGACTTGTGGAGGCCGCCCAGCTTCTTGTCGATGTCCGTGAAGCCCGTCGGCACGCCGACCAGTTCCCCGTCGCGCTTGTAGGCGGCGGCCGCCAGGTCGATCGCGCCGGTGACCGCACTCTTGAAGTCGCGGAAGCCGGTCTCGGCCGAGCCTTCCTCGGCAAGCTGGAACAGCATCTCCTCGGCCCGCTCAATCTGGCGCGGCGCGGGGGCATCGATATCGTACTCGTAGGCGGAATTGACGACCTGCTCGCCGATGTCGATCAGTTCGCGGCGCAGGAAGCAGTCATAGACCTCGCGGCCCAGATCGAGGGCGTTCTGGATGGTGATAACCGCGTTCGCCAGGTCCGCGATATAGGCCTGCCCGCCGATCTCCTGCAGGTCCTCGTCGTTCTTGAAATAGTTCTTGAGCGTCACCGGGTCGGCGATCTGGCCGCGCTCGATCAGGTGCGCGCAGGCGGCATAGACACGCGCGTGGGCCGGGTCGGCGAAATGCTCGGGCAGCAGGAACTCCTGCACCCGCTCGAAGGCACGATTGTTGACAAGGATCGCGCCGAGCAGCGCCATCTCCGCCTCGAAGTTGTGCGGCGGCGAGCGGAATCCGGGTCCGTCCTCCTCGCCGTGCAGGTGGGTCACGTTGGCGGATTCTTCGGCCATCGGCTCGGTCATATCGCTTGTCGTCATGGCGGCGAGACTAGTCGCATCCGTGTCCCGGCAGTGTAACGAAGGTTGCGTGAGTCTTGAGGATCACGTGGATAAACGCCCGAAAAGATCGCGGATTTCCGCTTGCATCGCCAATTCGCCTATGTCGTGCCCCGGCTTTCCTCCACAGGCTAGGGGCCTATATTGGCGAAAATCGGTCCATCGACCGGGCACATCTATGATGGGGGAAAACATGCGCGCAGCGTGGCATTCGGACTTCGGTCCGGCAAAGGACGTCTTCGAGGTCGGCGAGCATCCGACACCGCAGGCAGGGGAGGGTGAGGTGCTAGTGCGGGTCCACGCCTCGGGCATCAACCCGCTCGACGTGAAGGGCCGGGACGGCGGGCGCTGGCCGAAGCGTGCGGACCGGATGATCCCGCACTTTGACGGCGCGGGCGTGATCGAGGCGGTCGGGTCGGGCGTCGATGCCGCGCGGGTCGGCGAGCGCGTCTGGCTCTACGAGGGGTTTCACATGCGTGCCGAGGGCACGGCGGCGGAGTACATCGCGATCGATGCCACACGCGCCAGCCCGCTGCCGGACAGCCAGAGCTTCGCGGAAGGCGCGTGCCTCGGCATCCCGGCGATGACGGCCCATGCGCTGGTGTACAAGGACGGTCCTGTCGACGGACAGACCATCCTCGTGACGGGTGCGGCGGGTGCGGTCGGCAACTACGCCGTCCAGATGGCGCGCAACGGCGGCGCCACCGTCATCGGCACCGTCAGCTCGGATGAGAAGGCGGCCCGCGCGCGCGAGGACGGCGCGAGCCACACGATCAACTACAAGAGCGAGGACGTGGCCGAACGGGTCATGGAGATCACCGACGGCGAGGGGGTCGACCGCGTGGTCGAGGTCGAACTCGGCGGCAATATCGACACGACCGTGAAGGTCATCAGGACCGGGGCGGTGATCGCCGCCTACGCGTCCATGGCGGTCCCGGTGGTGCCGTTTCCGTTCTATCCGGTGCTCATGAAGTCGCCGACGCTGCATGTCGTCGGCTGCTTCACAATGCCGGAGAACTTCAAGCAGCAGGGCGTGGCGGATA